>CAYNFA010000006.1:0-21308 GCA_964396345.1 uncultured Thalassobaculum sp. | reverse complement strand
GTTCGAGGTCTGGAGCCTGCAACTCGACCGGCCAGGATGTGGGGGGGGCGTGATCAGCGGCCATCGGCGGGGACATCCGTATGCGTGTGGACAGGCGCGTTCCGGGCGCGGCGGCCCGGCGGTGTGACAGCATCGAACTTGGGCTCGATCGGCGGGATGGCGTGCGGACGCCGGACGTCCGGAAAGGTAGGTCATGGTGGCTGTCTTGGCCAGACCGCCGACACCGCGCGTCAGCGGCCTTGACACCCGCGCCGGCTCGGGCTGCGATCGCCTTGACCCACCTCGGAGGCTTTCCATGACCGCGCTTGAGCGCTGTGACCTGCTGCTGACCGGCGGCACCGTGATCGATGGAACCGGTGCGCCGCGCCGGCGCGCCGACGTGGCGATCGTCGACGACCGGATCGCCGCCATCGGCGACCTCGCCGGCGTCAGCGCCGGTCGCACAGTCGACGCCACCGGCAAGATAGTCGCCCCCGGTTTTATCGATGTGCACACCCACGATGACCGGGCGCTGCTGTCGAAGCCGACCATGGACATGAAGGTCAGCCAGGGGGTGACCAGCGTCGTCGTCGGCAATTGCGGGATCTCGCTCGCCCCGCTGGTGCTGGATCGCCGGCCGCCGCCGCCGCTCGACCTGCTGGGCGAGGAGGAGTGGTGGCGATTCGCCACCTTTGACGCGTTCCTCGGTGCCGTTGACGAGGAGCCGGCGTCGGTCAACGCCGCGTTCCTGGTCGGTCATTCGACCCTGCGTGTCGGCGCGATGGAGAAGCTCGACCGCGCCGCCGACGCCGGCGAGATCAAGGCGATGCGGGCGAACCTGGAAGCGTCGATGGCGGCGGGCGCGGTCGGGCTGTCGACCGGCCTGTTCTACGCGCCCTCGGCTAAGGCGCCGACCGAGGAGGTGATCGAACTCGCCAAGGGCCTGAAGGCCTATGGCGGCCGCTACGTCACGCACATGCGCGACGAGGGCAACGACGTTCTCAAGAGCCTGGAGGAGACCTTCCTGATCGGCCGTGAGGCCGGGGTACCGGTTGTGGTGTCGCACCACAAGGTGCACGGCAAGGCCAATTTCGGTCGTTCGAAGGAGACGCTTGCGCTGTTCGAGCGCTATCGGACAACCCAGAAGATCGGCCTCGACGTTTACCCGTACCACGCGTCCTCGACCGTGCTGAAGCACGACTCGATCCAGCACGCCAACCGGGTCCTGGTCACCTGGTCGAAGGCGCACCCCGAGATGTCCGGACGCGACCTCGCCGACATCGCCAGGGATTGGGGCTGCAGCGTCCACGAGGCGGCCGACCGCCTGCAGCCGGCGGGCGCCATCTATTTCGCGATGGACGAGGACGACGTGCAGCGCATCCTGTCCTACCCGCACGCCATGTTCGGCTCGGACGGGCTGCCGCACGACGAGTTTCCGCACCCGCGCCTCTGGGGCACCTTCCCGCGGATCCTTGGCCATTACGCCCGCGACCTCGGGCTGTTCACGCTGGAGGAGGGGGTGCGCCGGATGACGTCGCTGTCGGCGGCTGAGTTCGGATTGACGGACCGCGGGACGATCGCCGAGGGCAAGTACGCCGACATTTGCGTGTTCGACGCCCAGACCGTCGTCGATGCCAACAGCTTCGAGGATCCGATGAAGCCGGCGGCTGGGATCGAGGCCGTGCTGGTCAACGGTCGCCTTGTGTGGGCCGACGGGCGCTGCACCGGCGACCGCCCGGGCCGGGCGCTGCGCCGCGGCGGCTGACGGGGCCAGGGCGCGGGGGTCGGATTGTCTCCCGTCGTCATCCACAAGCGATGGTCGTGGACGCGGTCGAGGACGACGCTGGCGCTCGTCCTGCTGATCGCCTGCCTGACCGCCGCACCGGCATTGGCCGCCGAACGCACCGTGCTCGCGGTCAACATCGGCTGGCATGTCGGCATCGCTTTCGCGGCCGAGGACCTTGATCTGGCGGAGTTCCCGGAGATCGCCGACTTCCCGGACGCGCGCTGGATCGAGGTCGGTTGGGGAGACGCGAAATTCTACCGGGATCCTGACCCGGACCTCGGCACCATCCTGGCGGCCGCGCTGGTCCCGACGCCGGCGGTGATGCATCTGGTGGCGATGCCGGCGCACCCGCAACGGTACCTGCCGGCCGCCGAGGTGACGGCGATCCCGCTCGACGCGGCGGGCTTCGCGCGTCTGGTCGGCTACGTCTCCGGTACCATGGACCGCGGGGGGCGGCCGCGCGCCGAGGCGCTCGGAGACGGCCTCTACCCGGTCAGCCGGTTCTATCCGGCGCTCGGCCAGTTTCACCTCGGCCGAACCTGCAACACCTGGGTTGCCGAGGCGCTCGCCGCGGCCGGCCTGCCGATCGATCCCGACGGCGTATCGCAGGCCGCCACCCTGATGACGCGGCTGCGAGCCGCGCTCGGCGAGGCGCCGGCCGAGGCGCCGTCGCCGTCAGATCTTCGGTAGCGCCACCGGCCGCAGGGTCTCGTACGCCGCCGAGGCGGTCAGCACCTTGTCGTCGCGATTCTTCGGCCCGACGATGTGCAGCCCGACCGGCAGCCCGTCGCTGGTCAGGCCGCACGGGATTGAGGCGGCCGGCTGCTGGGTGAGGTTGATCGGATAGGAGTAGGGCGTCCACTCGGTCCATCGCCCGAGGTTGGAGCCCGGTGGCACTTCGTGTCCGGCCTCGAACGCCGGCTGCGGCAACGTCGGGGTCAGCAGCACGTCGTAGCGTTCGTGGAACAGGTTCATGGCGGTGCCCATGGCCTCGCGCTCCTTCACCGCCGCCAGGTACTCGAGCAGCGTAAACGCCGCGCCCTCGGCGGCGATCTGCTGGAGGCCGGGGTCGATCACCGCCTTCTGCTCGGCGCTGAAGGCGGTGAACAGGTTGGCGGCGCCGGTGAACCAGTGCTTGCGGAAGGTCTCGTGGCTGTCGGCGAGCGGTGACTCCACCTCTTCGACGATTGCGCCGAGTTCGGCGAATGCCTCGGCCGCGGCCCTCACCAGGGCGGCGACCTCGGGATGCACTGTCTTGTTACCGAGCAGCGGGCTGTAGGCTATCCGCCAGCCCTTCACCGAGGCGGTGCAGGCGCGCCGCAGGTCGCTGCCGTCGGCCGGCAGGGCGTACCAGTCGCGGGCGTCCGGCTCGCCCATCACCGTCAGCATCAGCGCGGCATCGGCGACCGTGCGGGTCAGCGGGCCGATGTGCGCCACCGTTCCGAATGGCGACAGCGGATAGGCCGGAACCTTCCCGAAGCTCGGCTTGATGCCGTAGACGCCGGTGTACCCGGCCGGCATGCGGATCGAGCCGCCGCCGTCAGAGCCTTGATGCAGGGCGCCCATGCCGGTCGCCGCCGCCACCGCGGCACCGCCGGAGCTGCCGCCCGGCGTTTTTCTGGGGTCCCACGGGTTACGGGTGATGCCAGTCAGCGCGTTGTCGGTCACGCCCTTCCAGCCGAACTCGGGCGTCGTGGTCTTTCCGAGCAGCACTGCCCCGTGCTCGCGCAGTCGGGCGACAAATGGCGCGTCGACGTCCCACGGGCCTTTCGGATCGATCGCCTTGGAGCCGCGCAAGGTCGGCCAGCCCCGGGTCAGCGACAGATCCTTGATCGACGTCGGAACCCCGTCGACCAGGCCTTTCGGCGCCCCCTTGGCCCAGCGCGCCTCGGACTCGATCGCCGCCTCCAGCGCGCCCTCGACGTCGACCAGGCAGAAGGCGTTCAGCCGTTCGTTCAGGGCGGCTATGCGGTCGAGCGCGGCCTGGGTCGCCTCCACCGGCGAGACGGTGCGGGTCGCGTAGCCGTGCAGCAGCTCGGTGGCGGACCAAAAGGCGAGTTCAGTCTTCGGCATTGGAGGGATCCTTGGAATTCGGGAGGCGGAAAGGGAATCAGGACGCGCGGAGTGGCGCCGGCCAGCTCGGGTCGCGAAACTCCTGAATCTCGAAGCGGTAGCCCTCGATCCCCCGGAAGAAGCAGGAGTAGACGTTGAATCGCTCGGATAGCTTTGGCGGCGCCTCGAACACCACGCCACGAGACAGAAGCGTCCGGTACATGCCGTCCACGTCGGGAGTCACGAAGCTGTAGGTGACCCCGGGTTCGGCGGGCGGCTCGCGGTTGACGCACACGCCGAGGAAGGCGTTGGGGGCGACCTCGTAGATGTGGCAGAGATCGTTCTGGTTCAGCGCCAGCCGGAGGCCGAGCGTGTCGCGCAGGAACCCCGATGAGGTTGCGATGTCCCGCGTGTAGATGAACGTGACCTGCTGGGCGATCGGCGGTCGGATCGTCACGGGCTGCCCCCAAGTTTGGTGAACGGCCAGCTTAGGAATTCGCGAGGTTCCGTGTCGAGCGTCAACGTGCCCGGGTTGCCCTCATCGGCCCCGGACGCTATCGAGTGGCCAATGACGGTCGATCCTTCGAGCATCCAGCGTCCGGAGCTGCGCGATCTGTTGCTGGCTTGGCAGTCGCGTCGGAACGACCGGGGCCCGCCGCTGAAGAGCCGGTTCGCGCCGGTCGACGTCGCGGAACAGTTGTCCAACATGCTGTTCGTCGAGGTGATGCTCGAAGATCGGCCACGCTTCCGCTACAGGGATGTCGGCGTCGAGTTGGTGCGGCTCTACGGCGAGAACTTCACCGACCGTTACATCGACGAGATGCCCAGGTTGTTCCGGACGTTCGCCGAGCCGGCCTATCGCGCGGTGTTCGACCGGCGGGACGCGACGCACGGCTCGTTCCGCTTCGTGGAGAACTGGTGGATCGCCACCTACGAGCGGTTGATGCTGCCGCTGGTCGACGAGCAGGGCGCCGTGGTCGAGATAGCGGTCGGGATTTATCCGCGGATCCGGGCGCGCCGGGCTGACGAGTGATCGACGCCCGGGCGGCGACTCAGTCGCGCCTGATCTCGCCGACTGGCCGGTCGGCCGGATCCTCCACGGCTGCGCCCGTTCCGGGTGCCGCGCCCGCGCCTTCTTTTGGCGCGCGGAAGCTTCCGGCGCGCGGGGTGCACTGGTCGGACAGCATCTGCTGCACCAGGCTCTCCTTGCATTCCGCCCAGGGCCGGTCGATGCCGCCCGAGGAATCCTGGTACATCATCGCTATCGCCATGACGGCGATCAGCGCCGCCAGGATCCACATTCCTCGACTCATTCCGGTCGGCTCCGTCGTTGCTCGCGGTGGATATAGGGACGCCGGAGGTCGAGCGAAACCTCGGATCACGCCGGCCAATCGACCACGTGGTCCGGCAGCTCGGCGTCCTTGACCAGTCTCTCGGAGATCACCCGGCCGCGCACCGACATCCCGGCCGCGTGAACGGTGTCGGGGTCGCCCGACACCAGCGGGTGCCACCACGCCAGGTCCCGACCTTCCCTGACCAACCGGTAGGCGCAGGTCACCGGCATCCAGGACAGGTCGGCGACGACCGCCGGGGTCAGCACCACGCAGTCCGGCACGCGCTTCTTGCGCCGGGAGTAGTCCGAGCAACGGCAGGTGGCACCGTCGAGCAGTTTGCAGGAGACGTCGGTGTAGGAGATCTCGTCGGTATCAGGGTCCTGCAGCTTGACCAGGCAACACTTGCCGCAGCCGTCGCACAGGCTCTCCCACTCCTCGCGGGAGAGTTCCTGCAGCGTCTTCCGCTTCCAGAACGGCTGTTCACTCACGGTAACCCGGGTCGATCCGGTCCATCTTGCGCATCAGGGCCGCGAACTCCAACTCGCCGTAGCCGTCCTCGATCGCCGCGAACGAGTTGACGTCGTCGCCGGACTTCTTGGCGACGTTGCCGCCCATGACGTTCAGCGTCCCCGCCGAGCCGGCGTCGATCTGCACCTGGGCGGCGCGCTCCAGGCGGTACAGCCAGAGGAACGCCTCGGCCACCGTGCGCCCGGTGGTCAGCAGGCCGTGGTTGCGCAGGATCATCGCGTGGTTGTCGCCGAGGCTCTCGACGATCCGGTCGCGTTCCTCGAGGTAGAGGCTGACGCCCTCGTAGTCGTGGTAGCTGATCCGGTCGACGAAGGCGGTGGAGCCCATCGAGATCGGCAATACGCCCTCCTTGACGGCGGCGATCGCCATGCCGGCACGGGAATGGGTGTGCATCACCACCCGGTGCAGGTCGCTGTGCGCCATGTGCACGGCCGAGTGGATCACGAACCCGGCCTGGTTCACCGGGTAGGGGTTGTCCTCGTCGATCTTGTTGCCCTCGACGTCGATCTTCACCAGGCTCGACGCCGTCACCTCGTCGTAGGACAGGCCGTAGGGGTTGATCAGGAAGTGCTTGTCGGGGCCCGGCACCTTGGCGGTGAGGTGGCCGTAGATCAGCTCGCACCATCCGAAATGGTCGACCATGCGGTAGGCGGCGGCGAGCTTGACCCGCAGGTCCCACTCGGCGTCGGAGCAGGTGGACGGGCGGGTCAGGCGGATGCTGGCGGGGCTCAGGTCGTTCATGACGGTTCTCCCTCGTGCGTTCAGCCGGCCCGCTGGATGGCGTCCAGGACGGGCAGGATGTACTCGCGGAACTTGGCCGGGTTCTCACTCATCGGGAAATGGCCCTGTTCCTTCATGATGACAGCCTGCGCCCCGGGAATCGCCGCGGCGGTCCGCAGCGTGTCCTCGGGCGTGCAGGAGTAGTCGTACTCGCCGGTCAGAAGGTAGAGTGGGCAGGCGCCGGTGTCGATCAGGGCGGTGCGGTCGCGGAAGTCGGAATCCTCCCGGTAGAAGTAGAGGTCGCCCTTGAACACTCCCGGACCGCTTTGCATGTAGCCCCAAAGCGTCTCCCAGCGACTCTCGTCGGGCGACTGCGGCGCCACCAGCCCGGAGACCATGGCGGCGCAGATCTCGCCGCCGTGCACGTCCGGACGGTTGAGCCAAGTGGTGTCGTACCAGGAGGTCTGGTGGTCGGCGCATTCGACCCCGATCAGGGCGCGGAACCGACGGGCATGGTAGGCGGCGAGTTGCAGCACGATACGCCCGCCCATCGAGCAGCCGATCAACGCCGGCCGGTCGAGTTCCAGCGCGTCGGCGACCGCCAGGATCGCCTCCGTGTAGGTCGCGGTGGTCAGGCGGTACTCCTCGTCGTGAAAGCCGGCCGGCGGGTTGGACTTGCCGTGCCACGGCAGGTCGAACGCGATGACCCGGAAACGCTCGGTGACGGCCGGATCGGTCATCAGGTGGCGGTATTGCCGGCCGTCCGAGCCGGCGGTGTGCAGGCAGAGCAGGGGGATGCCCGCCCCGGCCTCCTCGACGTAGATCCGGCAAGCCCGGCCCGACAGGGTGAGCGTGAAGTAGCGTCCGACGATCGGCTCGAACACGGCGGCCATCGTCAGCTCCCCCCGAGGGTGCCGCGCGGCAACGCCAGCACCTCCTTCACGTAGCGCAGGTTAGCCATCAGCGGCCGCAGGTCGCCCTCCAGGCGCGCCACGCCGAGCCGGCACATGGCGATGACGTCGTGGTAGCCGGGCGCCGGCACCGGCTCCCAGAACCGTCCCCAGGCATCGGCCTCGGCGCGGATCGCGAATCGCCAGGCGCGCATCCGGAACGGGCCCTTCTCGACCGTCTCGACGCGGCCCTCGGTGACCTTGACGTGGACCGGCACTCCGTCGGCCTCGACCAGGAACTCGCCGGAGAAGAATTGCCCGCGCCGCACCAGCGGCTCGCGACCGTTCACAAGTTCCGGCAAGCGCTGCAGCGTCGCGGCCACCTCGTCGGCTGTCACGGCTTCCTCCCTCGGCGTTTCCTCTTGTTCGGGACGATACGGCAGGGCCAGGGCGAGGTGAAGGGGTGTATACAATCCGCTGGCGCGGGCGCTTTGTGGCCGGCCGTTCATCTCACCCGGCGCTCAGTCGCCCGCCTGCCGCAGTCGCGAGGCCGGGCGCTTCAGATGCCGGGCCTCGTGGGCGTGGATGTAGTCGCGGGTCTCCGGCACCGCGGCGATCGACTTCGCCAGCTGGATCTGGAACACCATCAGGCAGCCATGCCGGAACGCCGTCTCGCACCCCGTCAGGTAGAACTCCCACATCCGGAAGAACCGCTCGTCGTACATCGCCACGATCCGCTCGCGGTTGGCGGCGCAGCGCTGTCGCCACGCCAGCAGGGTGTCGGCGTAGTGGCTGCGAAGGATCTCGATGTCGGTGATGAACAGGTCGGTGTCACGCTCGATAGCCTCGGTCTGCTGGCTCAGTGAGGGCGTGTAGGCGCCGGGGAAAATATACTTCTCCATCCAGGGATTCTGCGGGGCCGGCGGCCGGAACACGCCGATGCTGTGGATCAGGGCAACACCGTCCGGCTTCAGCAGGCTCGCCACCTTACGATAATATTCGCCGTAGTGGCGCGGTCCCACGTGCTCCAGCATCCCGACCGAGACGATGCGGTCGTAGCGCTCGTCGACGGTGCGGTAGTCGCGCAGATGGAAGGCCACGCGGTCAGACATCCCGGCGGCTTCGGCGCGGGCGGTCGAGACGCGGTGCTGCTCGCGCGACAGGGTGACGCCGTCCACGCTCATCGTCGCGTGACGGCCGGCGAGGAAGAGCCCGAGACCGCCCCAGCCCGAGCCGATGTCGAGGACGCGGTGGCCCGGTCGGGCGCGCAATTTGGCGGCGATATGGACCTTCTTGTTGTACTGCGCGGTCTCGATATCGTCGGTCGGGTTGAGGAAGTAGCCGCAGCTGTACTGACGGTCGCTGTCGAGGAACAGGTCGAACAGATCGGCGCTCAGGTCGTAGTGGTGCGAGACCTTGCGCTGGGCCGCCCCGATCGGATTCCAGTGCCGGAACGCCGCCCGCAGATTCCGGACCCACCGCAGCATCCACTGAATGCTCTCGGTCTCGGTGCGCCCGACGTTGAGCATGCAGAGATCGAGGAAGCCGGCGAGGTCGGTGCCGTCCTCCATCACCAGCCCACCGTCCATGTAGCCTTCGCCGACCGCCATCTGCGGGCCGAAGAACAGGCGGTGGTGCAGCGACCGGTCGGTCAGGCGGATTGTCGCCCGCGGCCCCTCGGAACCTTGAAAGTCGTGCCGCCGGCCATCGGCGTCGACGATCGTGAGATGGCCGACACGGATGAACTGGCGGAAAGCCAGCGCCGCAAGCATCGTTCCAATCCCCAGCCGTCGCGTCTATGGAACGGGGGCGGGTAACGCCCGCATGGTTAACATGTTAGCAAATCCGGCTGCGGATACCAGATACAGCGTCAGCGGGTAGTGTCTCATAGACACTACCCGTCAGCGATGGGAGAAGAGCGATGCGAACAAGACGATTCGGGCGCACCGGGATGGCGATTCCCGAAGTGGTGTTCGGCGGCGGCTGGGTCGGCGGCGTGCTGATTCACCCGGAGGACGGGGTCCGCCGGGCGGCGTTCGTGAAGGCGCTCGACGCCGGCATCGACTGGATCGACACCGCCGCCAGCTATGGCGATGGCGAGTCGGAACGGACCATCGGCCGGCTGAGAGCCGAGCTGCCGGCGGAACGCCGGCCGCGCATCTCCACCAAGGCCCGCCTCGATCCGGCGTCCGTCGAGCCGGTCGGCGACCAACTGCGGCGCAGCCTGGAGCGGAGCCTGGAGCGGCTGCGCATGGACCGGGTGGCGCTGTTCCAGCTCCACAACCCGATCGCCCCCACGACCGGTGGTGGCAGCGTCGCCGCCGACGCCGTGCTGGGCGCGGACGGTGTGGCCGACGCGCTCGACCGGCTGCGCGACGAGGGGTTGTGCGACCATCTCGGCTTCACCGCGCTCGGCGACGCCGCAAGCTGCATCCGGGTGGTCGAGAGCGGGCGTTTCGACAGCGCCCAGGTCTACCTCAACATGCTGAACCCGACCTCCGGGCTGGCGTCGCGCGGGGCGCTGACCGTGCAGGACTTTTCCGGGCTGCTCGAAGCCTGCCGGCGCCACGACGTCGGCGCCATGGCGATCCGGGTGCTGGCAGCCGGCGTGCTGGCGACCGATGCGCGCCACGGCCGCGAGGTGCCGATCACGGCCGAAGGCGGCGACCTCTCGGCCGAGGAGCGGCGCGCAGCGGCGGCGCTGGCGGCGGTGGGTCCGGAGCACGGCACTCGCGCGCAACGGGCCCTGCGTTTCGTCCTCGCCGAGCCTCGGGTATCCTGCGCGGTGGTCGGCATGGCCGAACTCGGGCATCTCGACGAGGCGCTGGCCGGGGCTGCGATGGGCCCCTTGCCGGAGCCGGCGCTGGCGGCTTTGCGCGCGGTGTGGGACCGGGATTTCCAGTCGTAGCGAGTTGGACAGTTTGGACAGCGGAGAGGGTGTTTTGAAATTTCTGGCAGGCTGGCCGGCGCTGTTTGCCGGTCTCTTTGTGGCCGCCGCCGGGCCGGCGGTTGCACACCCACATGTCTGGATCGACATGCGTTCGGCGGCGATCCTGGACGCGGACGGGCGCCTCTCGGCGGTCCGCATCGAGTGGACCTTCGACCGGTTCTACTCGTCGTTCGCCGAGCAGGACATGGACACCGACCGCAGCGGCACGGTCAGCGAGGCCGAGGCCGGGCTGTGGGCCGAGACCGCGTTCGAGAACATCGCCGTCGCCGGCTATTTCACCGAAATCCTGGTCGACGGCCGGTCCTACGCGCCGACCCGGGCCGAGCGGCCGGTCGGGCGCTGGCTGGACGGCAGGCTGTTCATGTCGTTCGTGGTCCGCCTCGACGAGGCGGTCGATCCGCGCGCCGTGCCGGTCGGCTTCATGTCCTACGACCCGATGTTCTACATCGACGTCCGCCACCCCGACGGCGCCGCCGCGGCGACGGTCGAGGGGCCGGGCAGCGCCGCGTGCTCGGCCAGCGTCGGGCGCTCCGAGCCGGCGCCGGAGACCGTGGCGTCGGCCGCCGCCCTCGACAAGGACGATACCGCCCCGCCGGGCCTCGGCCGGCTGTTCGCCGACTACGTCAAGGTGACCTGCCGATGACGGCGATGGTCGCGCGCTGGCGCTGGCCGGCCCTGGCGATCCTCGCGGTCGCCGGGCTGGCGGCGGGGCTGTGGGCGGCCGGAATCGACCCCGACAACGTCGCCCGCGCCCTGCAGGACGGCCGACTGACGCTGCAGCGCCGCCTGTCCGACGCCATGGCCGGCGCCCGCGACGGCCTCGACCTGGCCGGCGCGGTGGCCGCACTCGGAATCGGATTCGGCTATGGCGTGCTGCACGCCCTCGGGCCCGGCCACGGCAAGGCCGTGGTGTCGACCTACGTGCTGGGCGCCGAGCGGCGGGTGCGCCGCGCCGTCGGACTGGCGGTGGCCTCGGCGCTGGTCCAGGGGGTGGTCGCGGTCGCGCTGATCCTGGGGGCGGCCGAACTGCTCGGCATGACACGGCGCGCGACGTTCGATGCCGCCGGCTGGATCGAGCGCGCCAGCTATGCCCTGGTGGCGCTGCTCGGCCTGTGGATCGCCGGGCGTGCCGTCTTCGGCAGGGCGCCGGCGCACGACGACTGCGCGGTGTGCGCGCCGGGCCAGCTGTCGTCGTTCGCGATCCGGGACGGCGAGCTGCGCGACCGCCGGACCTGGTGGGCGGCGCTCGCCACCATCGGCATCCGGCCCTGCAGCGGCGCCCTGCTGGTGCTGGTGCTGGGCGAGAGCCTCGATCTGCGCTGGCTGGCGGTGTCGGTGGTGGCGGCGATGTCGCTCGGCACCGCGCTGGCGGTCGCCGGGCTGGCCGGGGTGGTGTCGGGGCTGCGCGAGGCGACGGTGCGCCTGGTCGGCGGCGACGAGGCCCGGGTGGCGCTGCTGCGCCGCGGCCTGTCGGTGGCGGCCGGCCTCGGCCTGGTGGCACTCGGGCTGATGCTGCTGGTCGCGGCGAGCGGCCCGAAGCACCCGCTGATGTAGCCGCCTGGGCGAGCCGGTTTCGACCTCGGTCAGGGCAATCCCCGGGTCGGCGCTCGCTAACATCAGTACGGCGGCGGCGCCTTTGCCCGCTGCGCCTTGGCGGCGTGGGTCCACCAGATGAGATCGTCGGCGAAACGGGTGAAGGCGCGCTGGAGGGCGGCGCCCGGTTTGCCGAGCGGCGCGCCGCCCTCGTCCAGGGTCTCGGCGATCGGCCCGACAGCGAGCGTGCTCGAGATGACGACCATGCCCATCTCGGACAGCAGGCTGTTCCAGATGGTCGCCGAGCGCACGCCGGACAACCGACCGGCCGAGTAGCTGGCGATCGCGGCCGGCCGCCAGAACCACTCCTCGAGGAAATGGTCGGTGAGGTTCTTCAGGCCCGGCTGCGGGCCCCAGTTGTACTCGCCGGTGACGAAAACGAAGGCGTCGGCCTGGCGGATCTTCTCGGCCAGAGCCTCCATCGCCGCGGGTGCCTCACCCCTTGGGTGTTCCTTGTACATGCGATCGAGCATCGGCAGGCCGACCTCCTTCGCGTCGATCAGCTGCGGTGTGGCGCCGCGCGCCGCAAGGCTCGCCACGATGAAATCCGCCAGACGGATGCCCACGCGGTCGCTGCGGTACGATCCATAGAACACGAGGATGTTGTCGCTCATCGCCGACTCCTGTCGCGTCTGTTTCCGATCCGCCCCGAGGACGATACGGCGCCTCGGGCCTGCTGGATGGCCGCAGTGGCCGCCAGCTCCCGGCCGATGTTCATCGGCTGAGTCCCGCCAACCAGTCCTCGAGCATCGCGGTGCCGGCCCTCTCCAGTCCCGTTGCGTAGCGCCGCGCGTCCCCGCGGAGCGTCGTGGGGTTGATGCTGGCGGTAGCGAGTTCGCTGGCGTGCCCGATCAGCCAGTACTCGAACCGTGAAGCCATCACCTCCGGGTGCAACTGAAGGCCCAGAACGTCAGTTCCAAGCGCGAAGGCCTGATTGAGGCAGAGCGGTGTGGAGGCAAGACGATCGCAGCCATCCGGCAGATCGAAGGTGTCGGCGTGCCAATGGAGGACGGGGAGGCTTTCCAAGGCCGCGAGCGGGTGACTCCGTCCGGCCGGCGTCAGCTCGAGAGCCGACCAGCCGATCTCCTTGGAGGGTCCCGGATAGACGCGTGCGCCCAGAGCTGCGGCCATGAGCTGTGCGCCGAGGCATAGGCCGAGCGTTGGTCGGCTGTCGCGAAGCCGTGCCTCGAGCAGGACCCGCTCGATCGAGACGATTGGGTAGGCCTCGTGATCGTAGACGCCTATCGGGCCACCCAGCACCACCAGAAGGTCGGGAGCGAGCGGGTCGAGCGCCGCCGGATCGCAGTCGGCCATCTCGACATAATCGATCTCGTAGCCGGCCGCGCGCAACGGCGCCTCAAAGCTGCCGAGGTCTTCGAATCCGACATGGCGAAGGGCCTGGACTCTGCGTCCTGTCATCGATCCATGGTCCTTCTTGTGCGGGGGCGACCGGCGTGGCGCGCGATCAGGATATGTTCCAGATCCTTCAAGGCCGCCGCGGCGGTCGCCAGAGGCTCCGTCCCGGAGCCGATCGCGATCGTCTCGCCCATGGCGTCCGTGGTGATGCGGATCGCCTTGTTCTTGCCTGTCACCCGTGCGAGCGGATCGTCCGACGGGTAGGGTCGGATGCCGACCGCAGCGCAGACCGCACCGTTCTCATGAACGAGGCTGCCGACGAGCTTGGGAACGTGTCCGTCACGCTGCCATGTGGCGATATCGTCGCGCGTCACCCCCTGGATTCCCGTCACGGCCAGATCGCTTGTCGTCAGATCGAGGCCGAGGCCAAAGTTGGCGAGGATCAGGAGTTTCGCGGCCGTGTCCCAGCCTTCCGTGTCGTTGCGCGGATCGGCTTCGGCGAACCCGCCCGCCTGGGCTTCGCGCAATGCCTCCTCGAAATCGACGCCGCGTGCCGTCATGGCCTCGAGGAGATAGTTGGTGGTGGCGTTGAGGATGCCCTCGACCTGGAGCACCCTGCAGCCGAGCAGGCTGTGTTCCATAAGGTCGATCGTCGGCAGTGCCGCCGCGGCCGCGTCGCTGATCCTCAGCATCGCTCCCGAACTTTTGGCGCGTTCGCGCAGCTCGCGGCCGCTGTGGACGAGCGCGCCCTTCGAGATCACGACCGCGTCGAGGCCGTCGGACAGCGCCGAGCGGAGATAGGCAAGGCCCGGGCCGCCGGTGCGATAGTCGCTGGGACCCGCCTCGATCAGGACCGCGGCGCCGCTTGCCGCCACGAAGTCCGGCCCGGTCAGGCCGAGCTCGAGGGCATCCAGCCGGTCGGGCTCGAGACCTTTGGCATTGGCCAGAGGCCCATCGGTCCACGCGTCCGTGACAGTTTCGCAGATCGCCTCCCGTCTCTAGCGCGGACCGCGGTGCCGGCCAAGCGCCGCGGTGCGCATGGCGGCCTTGCGCCGATGCGTCACCACGTCGCGACCCGGCGCGCCGCCTGACCGGACTTCGAACCGCAGACCGCCACCAGGCGAACCTCCGTCCCGTACAGGCGGCGGTAGCGCTCGCGTCGCGACAAGAGCAGATGGGCGGTGGCGCGGCCGACGCCTCCGAAGCCTGCGACCGCGACCTTCAGAAGCTGCATCGGTCCGACCTCCTCGCCGCCTGTGTGACATGTACTTGCGAACCAGTCCCATCGGGGGCGAGGCCGGCTCCCGAGGGTGCAGCAGGTTCGTTCAAGCGCATTCCACATCCGGAGTACGGTTGCGCAACTCGTCGACCAGCACGCGGGTGTTCTCGGAATAGTCGATCGGTACATCGACCAGATGGACACCGCCGCCGGTGAAGGCCGCCTCGAGTGTCGGCACGAGGTCCTCGACCGCGCTCACCCGGGATCCCTTCGCGCCATAAGCTTGGGCATAGCGCACGAAGTCGGGATTGCCGAAGCTCATGCCGAAATCCGGGAAACCGTCCACCGCCTGCTTCCAGCGGATCATGCCGTAGGCGCCGTCGTTCAGAATGACCACCACGAGGTTCAGCCCGAGCCGCACCGCCGTTTCGAGCTCCTGCGAGTTCATCATGAAGCCGCCATCGCCGCAGACCGCCATGACGCGGCGGTGGGGATGGAGCATCGCCGCCATCATCGCCGAGGGGAGACCGGCCCCCATCGTCGCCAGCGCGTTGTCGAGGAGCAGTGTGTTGGCGACATGGGTGCGGTAGTTGCGCGCGAACCAGATCTTGTACATGCCGTTGTCGAGGCAGACGATGCCGTCCTCCGGCATGACTTTGCGGACATCGTGAACGATACGCTGAGGCGTCACCGGGAAGCGGTCTTCCTCGGCGCGATCGTTGATGCGGGCGAGGATTTTCCGGCGCAATTCAAGCATCCCCGCGTCGGGGGACAGGCGTCCCTCGAGGCGCGCGCCGAGCGCCTCGACAGCAGCCTCGATATCGCCGATCACCTCGGTATCCGGATGATAGACCTGTTCGACCGTGGCGGATTGGTAGCCGACATGGACGACCTTGGGACCGCCGGCGCTCTTCATCAGGAAGGGAGGCTTCTCGACCGTGTCGTGGCCGATAGCGATGATCAGGTCGGCGCGCTCGACGGCCTCGTGGACATAGTCGCCCTCGGAGAGCGCGGCGGTTCCCATGTAAAGGTTGGAGCCGCCCGTGACCGCACCTTTGCCCATCTGTGTGTTGAAGAAGGGCAGGCGCGTGCGCGATACGAAGGTCGACAAGCTCGAAACCAGCGCAGGCCGATTCCCCGCCGCGCCGACCATCACGAGTGGTCGCTTGGCAGCAAGGATCATCTCCGCCGCCCTGTCGAGCGCGGCTGCAGGCGCAACAGGGCGCTCCAGCGAGTGGTGCGGAATGATGAAGGCATTCCCGACCTCCTCGGCTGCGACGTCCTCCGGAAGTTCGAGATGCACCGGTCCCGGGCGCTCGTCGACCGCGACGCGAAATGCGTCTCGGACCGTGGCGGGAATGGCGGCCGCGCTGACGATCTGGCGCGTCATCTTGGTCAGCGGCTTCATCGAGGCGACGATATCGACGATCTGGAAGCGGGCCTGCTTGGCACTCATCACGGGCTTCTGGCCCGTGATGAGGATCATCGGCATGGCACCCAGATGGGCATAGGCGGCACCGGTCGAGAAGTTCAGCGCGCCGGGGCCGAGCGTGGCGAGGCAGACGCCGGGCCTTCCCGTGAGCCGCCCATGGGTCGCGGCCATGAAGGCCGCCGCCTGCTCATGACGCGTCAGGACCAGTTTGATGCTCGAATTCCGCAGCGACTCCAGCAGGTCGAGGTTTTCCTCGCCCGGCACACCGAAGATGCGGTTCACGCCCTCGTTTTCCAACGCGGCGACTAACAGTTCCGACCCCTTGCGCATGGTTTCGATCCTCATGGCCGTGATCTCGGCGGAAATGCCTGCCGACCATATGGGTATGCTCGCGGCAGTCATGGCCGGGCCGAACGGCGTTTGCGGGTTCGGGCACGGCGAGCGGCTACAGTACAGCCCAGGCTGCCGCCGGATGTCACGTCCCTTGCCATGCCGTTTCCGGTCGGGCGCGATCTGCTCCTTCTTCGGGCTCCTTCTTCGGGACCCGGGCGCTGCGAAGGATGACGAGTCGGTTCGCAGGCTCGCTGTGAGAGGGGACGACGGGACGCGATCGATGCCGAGCCGAGTTGCGGCGCCGAGCTCGATGCCCCCGTCATCCCCGCTCTGATCAGCCTGCGGTGCGCGGTACCGGCGTGTTGAGCAGCTGCTGCTCCCACAGATACGCGATGCCGCTGCCGCCGATATGGTACTTGAGGGCGTCGTTCAGGGCCGTCGGGGGCGCGCCAGCCCCAGCCAATGAACCAACGATGAATTAATCCAGCGTCATCAATCCGTCCTCTGACTGCGCTGTCCGTCGGCGAGCGGAGCGCATCGAAATTTGCACCCCCTCAGCCGGGCCGCCTCAGCCGGGCCGCCTCAGCCGGGCCGCCTCAGCCGGGACGGCCGCCGGGACCGAGTCTTCGGGGCGAAGAAGCGAGGCGAGGCCGTTGCGAAAGGTCATGGGAAAACTCCTGTGTCGTGGACAGCGAGCTCGGCATGACGCCAGAGGTGCCGCTGGGGATGTCGGATGTGTTCCGGCTGCCGCCATGACAGGCGTTTCACGCGGCCGGCGATCAGGAAAGACCCACGCGCCCGCATGACCGGCGCATCCGCCTCGTTCCGTCGCGGACCACTATCAAATCCGCGCAGGGCGAATGCACTGTTCGATCCTGCGATTCTCAGCCTGAAATTGCGGCGGAATCGTTCAGCTTGCCCGGTCGCGTCGCCATGCCCCTGGTGCCGCTCCGGTGAGCTTCCGGAACGTCCGCCCGAAATGCACGGCATCAGCGAAGCCGGTGGCCTCGGCCACCTGGTCGAGCGAGGCGCGGGGGTCGATCAGCAGGGCTTGGGCGCGCCGGATCCTGGCGTCGAGTTGCCAGCGATAGGGCGCCATGCCGGTCGAGGCCTTGAACGCCCGACTGAAGTGCGATTGCGAGAGGCCAGCCAGCACCGCCAGATCCGCGAGGTCGACACGCTCAGGCAGGCGCGCCTCCAGATAGTCGACGACGCGCTTGAGCTTCCACGGCGCCAGGCCACCGCCGTCGGTGGCCGACTGCGCTGGACCGGCCTGCGCCGGACCGGCCAGGAGCCGTGCCATGATCGCGGCGGCCAGTCCGTCACCGTAGAGTTGGGTCGATGGATCGGGGTCGTTCACCGCGTCGGACAGCAGCTTGACCAGGGGCCAGATGCGGTCGTCGGAAAAGCGCAGCCGTGGCGTGGCGATCGCGTCGGCGTCGACTTTCGTTTCCAGCCTCTCGCCGAGCGCCGTGAAATCGAAAGCCAGCGCCGCGTCCTTTACGAAGCGCGCGTCGTCGCTGTAGCCCCACATCTCCATGCCGGCGGGGGCGAAGTCCATGTGTCTGTGTGTATAGCCGACGGGGCAGGGCTGGTTCGCGCGCAGCCGTGGTTCACAGGGGCTGCCGACCTCCTCGAGCAAGGCGACCAGGCGGGTCTCCGTCTCGTAGCGAAACCTGTGGGATACCCTGCCGGCGCCCTGCCATTGGCTGACCTCCACGCGCACGCCGTTCCACGCCCGCCGCGATACCGAAAAGTCGAGAACATTCTCGGGCAGAGACGTCACGGTGTCTGTGGAGACATCCACGAATGACCACTCCGAGTATCGAAACCACGTCAATCATCGTCGTCAGAGAAAGCCAGTTGGGGAGGCAATCTCGATAGGGCAACGGCAAAATGGCTGCATCCAAGCATAGCGGATGCGGAAGATCCTGTCGCCGCTCAGGTGTCTGTACCCAGCGGTGGGCGTATCGCGATCGGCCACGACCACCCGGATTTCGGGAGATTTCCGAGCAGAGGCCAGGATCCGCAAGCGGCTCCGTCCGCGATTCCGTGGCGGTTTCGGACTGCTGTTCGCAGGATCGAACAGTGCCGCCAGCAAGCCGGTGCGGCAGGCTTCTCTCGAACGGCCAGTCACCAGCCGCCGCCACAGCCCAGGAGCCCTCGAGGCGAAAGGAAACCCGACCATGAGCAAACAACACCTTCGGGTATCCGAACTACTTCGCCATGATCCCCACCGGGCCGGATCCGAACGCGGCGCTGACCGAAGGATTCTTCAAGCTGGCCGCTGCGCAGACGCCTCGGCCGGTTTCCGTGGCCCTGGTCTCGGCGGATGCGGAGTTCTCGCGCAACCCGATCCTGGGCGCCGAAGCCAACGCGGAGAGGCACGGCTTCCGTATCGTCCACGAGGCCACCTATCCGCTGACGACCGAGGTCTTCACACCGGTCATCGATGATGTCGCCGGAAGCGATTGCGAACTGTTGCTCCTCTGCTCCTACCTTGCGGACTCCGTCGGGCTTGTGCGGGCGATCCACGCACATCGCTTCAGACCCAAAATGGTGGGCGGCGCGATGATCGGTCCGCAAAACACGTCGGTCAGGACCACCCTTGGCCCGCTGTTGAACGGTCTCGTTAATTACGAGTACTGGGTGCCCGTTCCCAAAATGATGTTTCAGGGCGCGCGCCGGCTGATCGGCGCCTATCAGAAGCGGGCCGGCGAGGCCGGCGTCGATCCGCTCGGGCACTGTATGGCGCCGCTGGCCTATGCCCAGATGCAGGTGGTCGCGCAGGCCGTCGAGGCGACTGGCGGCCTGGATGACATCATTCTGTCGGCCTACGCCAGCGAGGAGACCTTCGACACAGTCATGGGCGACATCCGCTTCGGCAAGAACGGCGAATGGGCGCATCCGCGCGTCCTGCAGGTTCAGTTTCGCGGCGTCGCCGGACACGAGGCCGACCAGTTCAAGGATGGATCGAGGCCGGTCGTTGTCGCACCGAGCCCGCTGGCATCGGGGCAGTTGATCTATCCCTATGCCGAGGCGCTTCGATCCGGCGGGTAAGCACCCGGCCGCCGCCCCGCTTCAGTAAACCGCGCGCCCGCCGGACAGGTCGAAGGCGGCGCCGGTCGAGAAGCTGCAGTCGGGCGAGCACAGCCACGCCACCAGGGCGGCGCATTCCTCGGCGGTGCCGAGCCGGCCGAGCGGGCTCTTCGACACCATGATCCGCACGTGCTCCTGGCTCATGTGCTTGACCATGTCGGTGTCGAGGGCGGCCGGCGCCACGCTGTTGGCGAGCACGCCGGTCGCCGCCAGCTCCTTGCCGAGCGACTTGGTGAAGGCGATCACGCCGGCCTTGGAGGCCGAGTAGGCGGGGGCGTTCGGGGTGCCTTCCTTGCCGGCCAGGCTGGCGATGTTGACGATCCGTCCCCAGCCGCGCGCCACCATGACCGGCGCCACCAGCTTGCAGGCGAGGAAGGTGCCGGTGAGGTTGACCTCCAGCACGCGGCGCCAGTCGTCCAGGCCGTAGTCCAGCGCCGGAACGGTCGGCCCGGCGATGCCGGCCGAGTTGACCAGGATGTCGAGGCCGCCGAAGGCGCCGTGCGCCGCGTCGCGGGCCGCCTCGATCGCCGCCGGGTCGGTGACGTCGACCGTGGCGACCGCCACTCTCTCATCAGCCCCGAGCCCGGCGCGGGCGGCCTCCAGCGCCGCCGGGTCGGCGTCCCACAGCGCCACCTTGGCGCCGTCGGCGAGCAGCCGGGCGGCGACCGCCAGGCCGATGCCGCGGGCGCCGCCGGTGACGATGGCGGCGCGGCCTTCGAGGTCGAGACGGCTCATGGGCGGGCTCCGGCGGTCAGAGGGCGTCTTTCAGGGTGAACTCGCCGTCGCGGATGCGGTCCGGCCAATCCTGCACCATGTCGGCGACGGTGCTCTCGCCGTAGATGTCGATCATGTCGGTGAGGGCGGCGAAGATCGCCGACGACGCCACGATCTCCGGCGAGGCGCCCTGGGCGATGGCCTCGTCCCAGGCCTCCAGCACCACCTTCAACGCGATCCGCTTCTGCTCGTCCTCCGGCAGAATCGGGGGTTCACGATCGTCGCTCATGGCGGCTCCTCCTGCTCGCGTCCAGGCATAGCGCGCCGGCCGGCCGGTGTCACCCGGCGCGTCGCGGCGCCGGCCCTCTCCCGGCTCGCGCTGCGCTTGGCCGGGATGACGACGGGGGGAAAGGGGCGGAGCGGCCACATTGACAGGCCCGTGCCCGCCCGGCGGCTTGACGGCCCTCTCTCCATTGTCGTCATCCCGGACCGGGCCGCCGCAGGCGGGACGGATCCGGGACCAAGAAGCGACGGGCGCCGGCTTTCTCCCGGCTCGCGCTGCGCTTGGCCGGGATGACGACGGGGGGAAAGGGGCGGAGCGGCCACATTGACAGGCCCGTGCCCGCCCGGCGGCTTGACGGCCCTCTCTCCATTGTCGTCATCCCGGACCGGGCCGCCGCAGGCGGGACGGATCCGGGACCCAAGAAGCGACGGGCGCCGGCCTTCTCCCGGCTCGCGCTGCGCTTGGCCGGGGATGACGACAGGGGGAAAGGGGCGGAGCGGCCACATTGACAGGCCCGTGCCCGCCCGGACGTCGGCCCATCCGGCGGCGCGTGACCGGGTCGCGAACTCCGTGGCAGAGTGCCCCTCGGCCACGAGTGCCCCAACCACCGAACCACGGGAGGACTGCCATGAAATTCCTGCACGACGTCGCCGAGACGTCCAAATTCGCGACCGACGGGCTTCGCGATTTCTTCCAGTACCGCGATCTCGGCGTCAAGGCTGCGACCGACGGCCGGTTCCAGGCCAACGTCATCCGGGCGGTGCCGGGCAAGCACGCCGTGCCGCAGTGGCACAGCCACACCCTGGACTTCCAGATGGTCTACATCCTCAAGGGCTGGGCGATCTTCGAGTACGAGGGCCAGGGCCGGCACACGCTGCGGGCGGGTGACTGCATCCTGCAGCCGCCGGGCATCCGGCACCGCGAGATCGAGCATTCCGACGACCTGGAACTGGTCGAGATCACCTCGCCGGCGGAATTCGAAACCCAGTTGACCGAGGCGCCGTCGGAAGCCGCCGAATAACCCGGGCGTAGCCGGCGGG
>CAYNFA010000005.1:0-21604 GCA_964396345.1 uncultured Thalassobaculum sp. | reverse complement strand
GCGGTGCGTCGGGTGGGTTCCGGCTCCGTCCCGCCTGCGGCGGCCCGGTCCGGAATGACGGCAAGAGAGGGGCGCTGCCGACGGGGCGACCCGCGATCGCACGCCATTGCGTGACGGGCACATCAGGGCGATAGAGGAAAAGTATGTGTTTTCATGGATTTAAATCTATCGTTCTGAGGTGCCCCTGCGAAGCGGGGGCCGCGAAGGGCCGGCTGGAGATGCCGAGTCGATTCATTCTTACGCTCTGAGGGGGGCGCCGGTGATCGTGGTCCTGGGCTCGATCAACGCCGATTTGTTCTTCGCGGTCGACCGGCTGCCGGGACGCGGCGAGACCGTGCTGACCCCCACCCTGGCGGTGCGCCCCGGCGGCAAGGGCGCCAACCAGGCGGCCGCGGCGGCGCGGGCCGGGGCCGAGGCGGCGTTCCTCGGCTGCGTCGGCGCCGACGCCGTGGCCGACGAGGTGCTGGCGGCCCTGGCGGCCAGCGGCTGCGAGGTCTCGGCCGTGCGCCGGGTGGCCGGGCCGACCGGCACCGCGATGGTGGTGGTCGAGGCCGGCGGCGAGAACCTGATCGTGGTGGCGAGCGGCGCCAACACTGCGGTCACCGCCGACCTGCTGGCGGAGGCACGGCTCGGCCCGGGCACCACGCTGGTCTGCCAGATGGAGATCCCGGCGGCGCAGACCGAGGCGGCGCTGCGGCGCGCCAGGGCCGCCGGCGCCCGCACCGTGCTGAACCTGGCGCCGGCCCGGCCGATCGATCCGGCGGCGCTCGCCTCTGTCGACGCGCTGGTGGTGAACCGGGTCGAGGCCGAGGCGCTGCAGGGCGGGGTGGGCACACCGCTCGACTTGGCGAGGACCCTGGCCGCCCGGCACCGTCTGACCTGTGTCGTCACGCTCGGCGGCGACGGCGCGGTCGCGGTCGAGCCCGACGGCACCGCCTGGGCGATCGGCGCGCTGGCGGTCGCGGTGGTCGACACCGTCGGCGCCGGCGACGCCTTCGTCGGCGTGCTGGCCGCCACCCTCGACGGCGGGGCGGCGCTGCCGGACGCGCTGCGCCGGGCGAGCGTGGCGGCGGCACTGGCCTGCACCGCCGAGGGCGCGATGCCGTCGCTGCCGGACGCGGCGGCGATCTTGGCCCGGCTCGACGCGCTTGCTCCGGCGCGTCGGCTCGACTAACCGTTGCCCGAGATGTCCGGCGCGCGCGTCGCGTTCCGGGCGATCCCTTGGCCCAAGGATCGAACCATGCCGATCATCAACCGCATCGCCGACTTCCACGCCGACATGACCGGATGGCGGCGCGAGCTGCACCAGCATCCGGAGCTGTCCTACGAGGAGCGCTGGACCAGCGAGTTCGTCGCCAAGCGGCTCGAGGAGTTCGGGATCGAGGTGCACCGCGGGCTGGCGGTCACCGGCGTGGTCGGCAAGCTGGTCGGCCGCTCCGACAACGGCAAGGCGATCGGGCTGCGCGCCGACATGGACGCGCTGCCGATCCTCGAGGCCACCGACACCCCGTACACGTCGCTGAACCCCGGGCGCATGCACGCCTGCGGCCATGACGGCCACACCACCATGCTGCTGGGCGCGGCCAAGTACCTGGCCGAGACCCGCAATTTCGACGGCACCGTGTACTTCATCTTCCAGCCGGCCGAGGAGGGCGGGGCCGGCGGCGAGCGGATGATCCAGGACGGGCTGTTCGAGAAATTCCCGGTCGAGACGGTGTGGGGCATGCACAACATCCCCGGCATCCCGGTCGGCGAGTTCGCGGTCAAGGCCGGGCCGATGATGGCCGGCACCTCCGAGTTCGACATCACCGTGCACGGCCGCGGTGGCCACGCCGCCATGCCGCACCAGAACGTCGACCCGGTGGTGATTGCCGCCGAGCTGGTCGGCGCGCTGCAGTCGATCGCCAGCCGCAACACCCACCCGGTGGAACCGGTGGTGGTGTCGGTGACCCAGATCCACGGCGGCGACGCCTATAACGTCATCCCGCCGTCGATGGTGCTGCGCGGCACCGTGCGCGCCTACCGCGACGAGGTCATGGATCTGGCCGAGGCGCGGATGCGCCAGGTGGTCGACGGCGTGACGATGGCCCATGGCGGGCGCGGCGAGGTCGATTTCCGGCGCGGCTACCCGGCGACCATCAACCACGAGGCCGAGACCGAGGTTGCGGCCCAGGTGGCGGCGGCGCTGGTCGGGGCCGACAAGGTCGACCGCAACCCGACCCCGAGCATGGGCGGCGAGGACTTCGCCTACATGCTGAACGCCCGGCCCGGCAGCTATGTGTGGATCGGCAACGGCGCCGCCGACGCCGGGGCCATGCTGCACAACCCCGGCTACGACTTCAACGACGAGGTCCTGCCGCTGGGGGCGAGCTACTGGTCGAAGCTGGTCGAGGCCGAGCTGCCGCGCCGCGAGGGGTGAGGCGGCGGCGTCAGGACCGAGTGGGACGGTCGGGTTCTGCCCGGAGCCAGAATTGACGATCGGGCTCAGGCTGGTGGCGTATTGGGATCACGGGATTCTTCCGATCCGGCTGGTCATCTGCCGGCGGGTGCCAGGGCGATCATCATGTCGGAGAAGCCGGACTGCAGGATCTCGCCGTTCTCGTCGATCAAGTCGAAGCGGCGCTCGATGATTCCCGCCCGTCCATTCGAGGTCATCCGCTTGGCGACGATGTGCATCTCGATGGTGATGGTGCAACCGATCAGGATGGGTTTCCTGAAGGTCCAGTCGCGGATGTTGAGCATCGCGATCGCCGACTCCTCGAAGATCCCCCACTGGGTCATGGCACCGGTGATGAGGCTGAGACCGAAGATCCCGGCGACAATTCGCTGTCCGAAGCGGGTGCCCCGGGCGTAGGCCTCGTTGGCGTGGATGGGGTTCCAATCTCCGGACATCATGCAGAAGAAGGTGTTGTCCGCCTCGGTCACCGTTCGCCCGCCGCTGCGGTAGACCGTACCGATCTCGATATCCTCGTAGAACAACGTGTTCATGTGACCCCCGGTGCGGTGGTGGCAGCGTGCCCGCGCAGGGTCATCGTTCCGGCGATGACGTTCTCGCCCCGCTGGTTTCGCACCCAGACCTCGTAGCGACCGGAACCATCGGCGGTTCGCCGGCCGCCCGCTGCCACACGGTCACCCGGTCGAACCGGGGCCACGAACCGGATCTTCATCCCGATCCGCTCGAAATCGCCCCGGAAGTTCTGCGCCGCCATCTGCCAGATCAGGTTCAGCGACATGGTGCCGTGCGCAATCACGCCACCCATCGGCGTCGTCGCCGCAAAGGCCGGATCGGTGTGGATCGGGTTGAAGTCGTCGGTGATCCGGGCATAGGCGTTGATTGCCGCCTGGTCGACATCCAATGCGATCTCGGAGAGTTCCTCGACGGTCGGTTCATCTGGCCCAGGCAATTTTCATCACTCCCGTGAACAGTGGCGACCCGTCGGCGCCGCGCGTCCGGGTCTCAAACGTCACCCAGCGGCGCTCCCGCTTGAACTCCTTGTCGATACACGAGAGATCGGTGACCACGGTCGCGCCGATGTCGGGCAGCCGTTCGATCTCGAAGGTCTGCTCCCCGTGGACATTGCCGGGAGGGCGGACGCTTACAGCGTGCATGTAGGCCCGCATGGCGATGATCGAGACATAGCCGAGCGGGATGGCCGTAGCGCCGGTTTCCGCCGGCGCCTGCGGGAACAGCAGCCGCCAATCATCGATCAGCGAACGGTGGAGTTCGAGTTTCATGCTCCCGTACTCGGCGCCGACCTCGAAGTCATCGAAGTTCATCGGCGCTCTCCCTCGATCCAGGCTTCGGGCAGGGGTTCGCCCGCCGGCCCTAGCCCGGAAATTGCCACCGTCACCCGCTCTCCGATGGCTGGCTGGCCTCGAACCCCCATCATCGCGCGGAACCCCTCGTCGAGATCGACGAGGGCGAGTGCGTAGGGCGCGCGTGCCTTGAAGAATTCCGATGGTGCACGATGCACGATGGTAAAGGACGCGATCGTCCCGTTGCCGGTGGAGACCTCTGTGCCGAGTTCGGTGGCGCCGCAGGCGACGCACACCCGGAAGGCCGCGAGCTGCGCGTGGCGGCATGCAGCGCAGCGCGAGAACACCAGTTCACCGCGTCGGCAACCCGCAAGATAGGCCTCGTGAGTGTCGGACGACCCCGGCAGGGCTTCGGGTTCCATCACGTTGCCCCCAGAACAAGCGAGCAATGGGCCGAGAGGATGCCGCCATCGGAGTGGACGAAGCCGGTCTCGGCGTCCGTCACCTGCCGGTCGCCAGCCTGGCCCCGCAGTTGTCTGGTCACTTCAATGATGTGGAACATGCCTCCCGACGCTCCGGAATGCGCGTAGGACAGCAGTCCACCATGGGTGTTGCACGGCAGCCGGCCGCCAAGGTCGAGGTCGCCGGCTGCGGCGGCCGGGCCGGTTTCTCCCTTCTCGAAGAAGCCGATGGATTCGAGCTGCACGACCAGGGTGATGGTGAAGGAGTCGTAGATGCCGGCGACGTCGATGTCGGACGGCTTGAGGCCTGCTCGCCCAAAGGCCCGGGCGGCAGACTGCGTGCACCCGAACTCGGTCAGGGAGCGCGAGGCGACGATGTGCTCGTGGGTATGATGCTGTCCGGTTCCCAGGACTTCCACGGGCGGCTGGCGCAGATCGCGGGCGGCGTCGCTGGCGCTGACGATGATCGCCGCCCCGCCGTCGGAGATGAGGCAGCAGTCGAGGAGGCGCAGGGGCGAACTGATCGTGCGCGACGCCATCACGTCTTCGACGGTGATCGGATCGCGCATCTGCGCATGCGGATTGCGGACGGCGTGGCGCCGGTGAGCGACCGCGACGTGCGCCAGATCCTCAAGCGTTGTGCCGTAGTCGTGCATGTAGCGCTGTGCAACCAGAGCATAGGCGGCTGGCACGCTGATCCCGAACGGGCGCTCGAAAACCGGGTGTCCGACGTTCGCCAGCGTCGCAACCGCCTGGTCGCGGCCCATGCCGGTGAGCCGGTTGTCCCCAGTGGCGATCAGCACATGGCGGCAAATCCCAGCGCCGACCAGTGCCGCCGCCTGCATGACGAGGATCCCGGCGCTGGCGCCTCCGGCCTGGACCGCCGCGCAGAAAGTCGGCCTCAGGCCGATAAGCTCGCTCAGCACAGAGGCCATCATCAGGTGTGGGTGGGTGATCGAGTAGGCGCACAGGAAGCCGTCGATGTCCGAAGGCTTCAGACCGGCGTCCCGGAGCGCGGCGAGCGCGGCGTCGGCGTTGAGCGAGGCCGCCGTGCTTCCCGGGACCCGTCCGACCGGGGTATCCCCGATGCTGGAGATCGCGGCGTTCAGCATCGGCCCCTCCTACCAGCGACGGGAACGGCGGAGGTCAGGGTTTTGACGCGCCTGGTCGCCTTCCGTTCACGGCGGCGCTGATCTCGTGCGCCGCCGATTTCACCTCGCGTGCCAGCATCCCCAAGTCGATCTCCGGCAATTGGGTTGAGATCGCAATGGTTGAGATGGCCATTACCGGCGTACCGGTCTGGTCGGTAATGGCTGCCGCCACTGTCGTCACGCCGGTGCTGAAGTTGCCCTGGTCGATGGCGTAGCCGTTCTGGCGCGCTTCCTCGACCTGCTGCACGTAGTCCTCGAAACTGGGAGGGTTCTGCCATCTGAGGCCGGCGAACATCTTCCTGAGTTCGTCCCGTGCGAGGCCACGCTGCGCGGCCACGCAACGGCCGAAGGCGCCGATAAGGGCGGGAAAGCGCTGGCCGATCGTGATCTGCACGCGGATCGCCCGATTGGATTCGGACTTGTCGACCAGCACGAAGCGGTTCTGCCCGGCGTCCTGCCAGAGCAGGGCCGTCACACCGAACGTTGTCGATATCCGCTCCAGATACGGATGGATGTATGGCACATAGCCCGCGTTCAGCACGCCATGCGCCAACTCCACGATCCCGAGTCCAAGGGAGTAGCGCTTGGAAGCGGCGTCGAATACCAGCAGGCGTTCGTGCACCAGAGTCTTCAGAATGTTGAAGCAGGTGCTGGGGTTGATCCGCAGCGTATGGGCGATCTGGGAGACTCCGGGCGGCTCGGCGCACTGGTTGATGAAGCGAAGAATCTGCATCGCGTTCACGAGCGCCGGAACGAGCTTTGAGGTCGATGATGTCATTCTCCATGTAGAACGCCGTTCTCTGTATTAGTCAATATCATGTCGCCCGATCGCAGCATCGCAATCATCGTGCTGCTTCTCCCCGGAGGCTGCGTCGGCCGAAGACGCGCTCGGAATCCCAGGAATCAGCATTCGGCAGCAACTGCAATTTGTGACGCTCGACCTCGCGTTTGGCCGCGGAGCGGGGGAAATCGTCAATCACCTCGACGTAGCGCGGCAGCTTGAAGACGGCGAGCTCGGCCGCTGCCCAGCGCACCATCTCCGCCGGATCGAAGCTGACACCGGCGGCGACGCGAACGAAAGCCTTGACGTCTTCCTCGCCCAGATCGGCCGGCACCCCCACTACGATCACTTCCTCGACGCCCTCGAAGCGACTGAGGACAGCCTCTACTTCATAGGAGGAAACGTTCTCGCCACGGGTCCGGAGCCAATGCGCCTGCCGTCCGGTGAAGAACAGATAGCCTTCCTCGTCGAGATAGCCTAGGTCGCCGGTGTGAAGCCAAAGGTTCCGCCAGCAATCCACAGTGCGGTCGGGCTTGTTGAAGTACCCGAGCATGAAGGTGAAAGGCAGAGTTGGCCGCAGGCAGATCTCGCCGATCGACCCCGCCGGCAGCGGCCTGTCCTGCGGGTCGAGTATGCTGAGCTCGCACCATCCCCAGCCTTTGCCGTTCGACTCGGGCTTCGGGGAGTCCCCCTTGTTGTGGACGATCAGGACGCCGCCTGTTTCGGACAGCGAATAGACGTTGACCACATCGAAGCCGAAGCGGCCGCGGAAGGCGGCGGCCACGCTTGGCGGGACCTGCCCGAGTACCCCGATTGAAACGCGTACATTGTGGTCGCGGTCGCCGGGGCCCTCCGGTTGCTGGCAGATCAGCGTCACCATGGTGCCGATCGGGTCGATCACCGTTGCCCCGGTCTCACGCACACGGGGCCAGAACCGGCTGACGCTGAACCATCGCTCGATATGGGTCGGGATGCCGGCGACAAGGGGGCCGATGCAGCCGATCATCAGGCCGCCGTTGTGGAACAGCGCGAGCACCGAATAGTGCACGTCGTCCGGTCGGATCTCGAAGGACTCAACGTACCTGTAACCGGCGGCAATCCAAGCGAACTGCGGCAGTTCCACACCCTTCGGCATGCCGGTGGTGCCACCGGTATAGATTATCACCGCCGGGTCGCTGGGACCGACCTCGACTTGCGGCAGTGGCGCCGTCTCGTCCAGGAGGACGTCGAAGCTCTCTGGTCCCAAGGCGCCGATCTCGTAGAGACGCAGCGGCAGCTCACGCTTGGCGGCCAATTCGTCGATCTTCGGCCGGGTGTCCGCATCGACCACCAGGACACGCGGCGCGGCGTCGTCGAGGGAGTAGGCGAGGTCCCCACCGGTCAGCGCGATGTTGAGCGGTACCCACACCGCACCGATCTTCATGCAACCGAACCAGGTGAGGAGTTGCTCGACCGAGTTGTAGGCGAAGTTCGCCACCCGTTCTCCCTTGACGACGCCGAGCGCGGCCAAGTTTGCTGCCACCCGGTCCGACAGTCGATCGAGCTCGCCATAGCTCAGGCTGCGCCCAGCCACCTCGACGGCGAGGTCATTGGCGCGCGCGGCGCCTCGCGAGCGAATGAGTTCGCCGATCGTCTGCCATTCCGGGCTGAAGGTCTCGGGTGTCATGTCGGCAGGATCTTCCGCTTCTGGAGCTCGGTCAGGAGCTCGATGAACATCTGTTCAGTATCGACGCAGTCGTTGAACCCAGCCTGACGGATCTTGATCGTGCTCATGTGATGCGGATTGGGGCGTTGGCCGTAGCCGAGAAGAAAATCGGCGAACTGCCACGAAGGCACGATGTCCTTATAGCCGTAGGTCTGGAGACCGTGCTTTGCGACAATGCGGTCCCAGATCGCTTCATTCTGCGGCATGACGCGCCCCAGCGAGAACGGGTGCGCCGGAGCGTGCTCCATGCCGAACAACTCGGCGATGCGTGGCCAGATATTTTGCCAGACATAGACATCGCCGTTGGTGATGTTGAACACCTGATTGTGCGCATTCGGGCTGGTCGCCGCCCATTCGATTGCCTTGGCGATCAGGCGTGCGTCGGTGGCCTCGCCGATACGCTCGGCGCCGCCCGGGAACCGCAGGGGGATTCCGTACTCCCGGGAAATCGAGGCGAACACACCGATCGCCGTGATGATGTTGAGCGGGCTTCCAATGGCGATGCCGCAGACGATCTGAGGGCGCAGCACCGACCATGTCCACGCCTTGCCGTGTTGGCGCTCGGTGATCCAATCCTGCTGATTGTAGTAGAAATTTGGCGGCATGTAGCGCGGATCGCTCTCGCGCGCGGGCTGCCGGAACGGGCCGAGATGCCCGCCATACGCCTTGGTGCCCTGCAACAGCGTGACGTGCTGCAGGTTCTTAGCGGTCTCCTCGACCGTCATCAAAAGGTTCTGCAGCATGGCCAGATTGACTTCGACGTGATCCATCTCTGACCAGCCACGGGTAACGTCGGCCTTTTCATACACGGCCGCGTAGGCGACGTGGGTCACGTCCTGCAGGCCGGACAGCTTGTCTCGGCAGTCAGCGGCATCGCGCAGATCAACTTGCACCCAATCGGCCCGGGTCTCGAAGTCGGGTCGCCGTCGGGCGGCGCCGACCAAGTCCCACTCGGGGAGTTTCTCGAAGTGCTCGAGCACGCAGCGCCCGACGGCTCCCAGCGCCCCCACGATAAGCAGCTTCTTCTTCATTCCGGTCTCCGAAGTCGGTCTGGAGGGTCGTCCGAAGCGATCACAGGTACTGGATCAGCGTCGCGCGGTCCGAGAGGCCTTCCGGCAAGCCCAGGTACACTGTCCGGCCGGTACGCATGATCATGGTGTCGGTGGCAATCGGCAGGCTCTTTTCGACGTTCTGCTCCACCATCAGGATGGTGGTGCCAAGGGATTGGCGAATCTTCACGATGCTGTCCATCACGGCGATTACCAGGTTTGGCGCCAAGCCAATCGAGGGCTCGTCCAGGATCAGCAGGCGCGGGGCCAGCATCAGGGCGATTCCAATCGCCAGCATCTGTTGCTGCCCGCCGGACATCGTGCCGGCCATCTGGTCACGCCGCTCGCGCAGGATCGGGAAGAGCTCGTTGATCGCTTCGATCCTCGGAGCCAGGGTCGACTTGTCCTCCTCGATGAACCCGCCGAGCGTCAGGTTCTCCTGCACGGTCAGCCGCTTGAATACCGCATGACCCTGTGGAACGAAGCAGATCCCATCGCGAACGTTGTCCTTTGGAGAACGGCCCGTAATGTCGACGCCATGGTAGCAAACCCGGCCCATGCTGGGCTTCAGCAGGCCGAAAAGCGACCGCAGCAGCGTAGTCTTGCCAGCGCCGTTGTGCCCGAGCACCAGAAAGATGTCGCCTTCACACACGGTAAGTGAGAGGTCCGAGACAATCTGCCTCTTGCCGTAGCCGACCGAGAGACCCGTGATCTCGAGGAGAGGTGTCCTCGCGGTCATTGGATGTATCGCTCCAGGAGTTGTGGATCTTTCATCAGGTCATCAGGCCGGCCGATGGTCAGGACGCGCCCGCCGTCGAGATAGGCGGCGACGTCGCAGACTTCGCGAATGACGTCCAGGTTGTGTTCGATCAGGCAGACCGTGCGGCCCTGTGCGGCGAGGCGACGCACGATCGGAAGCACGCGGGCGAGGGTGTTCGGATCGAGCCCCGAAAGCGGCTCGTCGAGCAGCAGCACTTCCGCCTCGGTGGCGAGAAGCCGAGCGATGACGAGCAGCTTCTCCTCCGCGTACGAGAGGCCGTCAGCCTCCTCAAGCGCGCGCTCGCGCAGGCCGACGAACTCGAGGATTTCCAGCGCCCGCGCGATGTTCGCGCGCTCCTGAGCGGCAACGGATCCAGGCCGAAAGTAAATGTTGTGCAGATGGTCGCCGAGTTGGTTGGGGAACGCCACGAGGACATTCTCAAGAACGGTCATGCGGCGGAACAGCTTCAGATCCTGGAACGAACGCGCAACGCCGGAGTGCACGATCCGATGAGGGCGGCGGTCGGTGATCGGCCGGCCACGGAGCGTGATCGTCCCGGACGTCGGTGTCAGGAACCCGGTCAGGAGATTGAAGGCTGTGGTCTTTCCGGCACCGTTGGGGCCGATGAGGCCGGTTACCAGTCCGGCGCGAAGTTCGATGTCGATGCCGGCCGCAGCGACAATGCCGCCAAAGTTCTTGTGCAGGTTTTCGCCCGCCAAAGTCACCGTTCCGTTCTCGGTGTTGGTCAGCGGCGAGAGCTGGAACGCGCCGGCCGATCGTTGCGCCCCCGCCGGCAGGGTGTATCGATAGCGCTCCGGGAACAGCCCCTCCGGACGGAAGCGGAGGATGACGATCAGCATGAGGCCGTAGAAGGCGTTTCGCATGAGGTCCGCCGTACCGACCGGCAGGTCCAGAAACTTCAGGATCTCTGGCAAGAGCACCAGGATGAACGCCCCAACCACCGCGCCGAAAAGGTTTCCGGTCCCGCCGAGGATAATCATGGCGAGCACCAGGATGGTTTCGTCGATGCTGAAGGACTGCGGGCTTACGAAGGCGATGTAGTGAGCCAGCAGCGAACCCGCGATGGCTGCCGTGCCAGCGGATAGCGCAAAAGCGATCAGCTTGAGCGCCACCACGTTCTTGCCGACCGACTGCACCGCCAGTTCGTTCTCGCGCATGGCCCTTAGCGCGCGGCCGAACGGCGATACTGCGAGCAGGCGCAGTGCAAAATATACGGCCGTGGCGACAACGGCCGCGAGTACCAGGAACGAGCCGGGCGTCGACAGGGTCTGGCCGAACATCACGATGCGCGGGATGCCGCTGATGCCGTCGGGGCCGCCCGTGAGGCCCTGGGCGTTGCGCAGTATGTCGATCACGATGACCTGCAGGGCGAGCGTCACCACCACCAGGTAGTGCCCGCCCACCCGCAAGGCTGGGAGAGCCGCGATTGCGCCGATCGCGGCGGTCAGCACCACGCCGATCGCCATTGCGACGAATACCGGGACGCCGTAGGCGGTGGTCAGGATTGCGGTTGTGTAAGCGCCGATGGCGTAGAAGGCAGCGTGGGAAAGGGCGAACAACCCTGCCAGTCCTATGACGACGTTAAAGGACGTCGCGAGGATGGCGTAAAGGCAGAACATGACCAATACGTGATAAAAGTAGTCCATTGATCAGTTCCCGCGAAGTAGTCCAGTCGGACGCCAGAGCATCACGACGAAAAGCACCAGGAAAGCAATGGTGGATTGCCACTCAGTCGGTAATTTCCACATGCCGGTACTCTCTACCAGGCCGAGCAGGAGGCCGCCGATGGCGGCCCCCCGGATCGAGCCTACGCCGCCGACGACGACCGCAATAAACGCGTAGAAGACCGCAAAGAAGCCGACGTGGGTCGAGGCGCCCTCGCGGACCAGAAGGTTGGCGGCGGCGATGGCCGAGATCACTGAGCCGATCGCGAACACCACGATCGCCACCTTGCGCGTGTCGATGCCGACGATCCTGGCCATGTCGACGTTGTCTGTTACCGCGCGGATCGCGCTGCCCCACGTGCCGTATTTGAGAAAAGCCGACAGGGTCAGCGCGACCGCGACAAACACCAGCACTTGGGCGATCTGAACTCCCGTGACCACCACGTCGCCCAAGAAGTAAATTCCGTAGCTGAAGTCAGGCAAAGTCTTGGCGTCGGTACCGAAGACGATGGCGAGCGAGTTCGCGATAACGATGAAAAGACCGAGCGAGGCGACGAGCACCACGAAGGACGGGCTGCCCCGCTCGACCAGCGGTTCGTAGATGACGAGATAGGAGAGCACCCCGAAGCCGGCGGCGAAGGCCATGCCCAGCATGACCGCCACCAGAAAGGGTAGCCCGAGCGCCGCGATAAGCCACCACATCACGTAGGCGGAAGCGGCGAAAACCGGGCCGTAGGCGAAGTGTACGATCCCCGTGGTTCCGAAGATCAGCCCGAAGCCTATGCCCAGCAACGCGTACTGACTTCCATTGCTGATTCCGTTGGCGAGCAGCTGCAGGATGAGGTCCATGGCGAACGGTCCGGTCTGTCGCGGGCAGTGCTGACCGTCACTCGGTTCGGGCCGCCATGAATTCCTTCAGTTTGAGCTGACCGTCGGTAACCTCGAGGATGGCGACGCGCTTCAGCGCCACACCGTTCTTTTGGAAACTCATCATGCCGCCATAGACGCTCGCAAAGGAAGGATCCTCCCAAAGTGCCTCGGTCAGTCGGGCGCCGTTCCAATAGTCGCCACCCTTTAACTTGGCGCGTCGGATCAGCTCGGCGATCACCTGGACGCCCTCGTAGTAGTTGGCGGCGTAAAAATCCGGATCCTCACCGTGCCGTTGCTTGTACTCGTTGTAGAAGCGTTGGCCCATCGCGTTGTCGGTGGTGGGCGAGAAGTAATCGGTTGCGACCTCGACGCCATTCGAATTCGCGATACCGGCAACCTTGGTGTCCTCGCCGGTCCATTCCATCGAGATGACCGGCTGGCTCATCCCCATTTCCCGCACGCGCTTGACCACAAGGCCCGCCTGCGGGGTCGTTGGCCAGTTAAGGATGACCTCGGGGCGCGCCGCGCGAAGCTTGGCAACCTGCGTGTCGATGTTGGTGGCGTCGGTGGCGAACTGCTCCGCCGCGACGATTTTCAGACCCAGCTTCTTGGCGACTTCATACGAAGCGGCAATCACGCTGTCGCCGAACTCCGACTTGCCGGCGATCTGCGCGATCCGCTTGTAGCCGCGGGCCTGGGCTCGGTGCACCGCCGCCGCGGCAAGGTCCGTCGCGAGCGACCGGTTGTGGAACATGTACGGCGAAACGCCGATCATGCGCAGGCTGACACCGCCGCCGTTGATGACAAAGACCTCCTTCTCCTTGGAGATCGTCGCTATCGCCACCGTTGGCCCCGAGAAGGACGACATGACGGCGGGCGACTGGGCCACGGTGATCAGGCGGTTCATGCCGGCGACCGCTGCCTGCGTGTTGCCGCTCTTATGATCCTCGATCACCAGCTCAAGCTTTGTGCCGTCTACGCCGCCCGACGCGTTTATCTCGTCAATGGCGATCAGCGCTCCGCGGCTCATCACCGTGCCGTAGTGCGGGGCCGAGCCGCTCATCGAGAGGATAGCCCCGATCCGGTAGACGTCGGGCTGTTGGGCGTAGGCCGGAAGGACCAGCCCGGTAACACCTGTTGCGAGCACGCTCGCAAGGAAAATCCGCCTGCTCACGTCGTTCTCCCTATAGAATATTGTTCTCTTATGTGAAAACGATAACATCCTCTGCCTTGGTGTCAATCGAACCTCTCATGCACCTCATGCACACTCGCCCGAGATCGCGGCTGAGTGCGGTGCGGCCCGACGCGCTCGGGCGCCGGGGTTGTTTTGAGCACGGATGAGACTTCTGCTTGGCAAAGGCCGAGCGCGTGGAGGTGTTTCCGGCCCGGCCGATCAAAGGCAACTGTCCGTGCCCAAGATCGCCACTGCCCGAGAGAACGTCCGTCTCCATGACGGTTCTCCGGACGGCCGGACCGTAGCGGCGGAAGCCATCGAGATACTGGGTGTCGAGATACTGGGTGTCGAGCCCGACTCTGGGCTGCCGGAAGGGCCGATGCTCAGTTCAACGTGTCCCACACCGCCTTCGCCGTCGCCCCGGTCGCCGCCTCGGCCCGCAGCAGCAGGGTGAGCAGCAGGCGGGCTTTCAGCGGCGGCAGCCGGCCGGCCGAGAGCACGCCGCGCCGGATCAGGTCGATCTCCGAGCCGCCGCGCTCGTAGGTCGACTGCAGCAGGAAGCCGGACTGGATCCGCGGCGCCATCACCACCGGCATCTGGCGCGCCAGGCTCTCGACCGTGTCGGCCACCCAGCTCGGGGTGTGGCCGCCGCCCATGGCGCCCAGCACCACGCCGTCGTAACCGTAGTGCCAGGGGTCCTCGGCCAGGGCTGCCAGCAGGCCGCCGGGCTCGCCGAGCCCGAGGGTGATCAGCGCCACCGTGCCGCGGCCCTTGGCGTCGCCGACGGTCCAGGCGGCTGACGGGCGATGGCCGGTGGCGGTGTCGAAGGCCGGCTTGTAGGCGCGGTTCGGGGTCGACACCAGGCGTACCCGGTCCTCCACCAGCACCCCGACCGGACCGGCGACCAGGCTGGTGAAGGCGTCGATGCGGTGCGGGCTGGCCTTGGCGACATCGATGGCGGCGTGGATGGTGTCGAGCAGCACCACCAGCACGCCGAGTTCGGTCGAGCGGCGGCGCACCTCCGGGTCGGCGGCGGTCATCACCGCGGCCAGCAGATTGCCGGGGCCGTCGTGCGAGACCGAGAGCGGGTTGCGCATCGCGCCGGTCACCACCACCGGCACCCGGCCGTCGAGCGCCAGGTCGAGCAGGAAGGCCGACTCCTCCATGGTGTCGGTACCCTGGGTCACCACCACGCCGTCGACCGCGCCCTCGGCGACCAGGTCCTCGATCCGCACCGCGACCGCCAGGACGTCGTCGACCGTCAGGTCGGAGCTGCCGACGGTCTTCACGGTCTCCGCGGTGACCGTCGCAACGTTCTCGAGGCCGGGGACGGCCGCCACCAGGTCGTCGGCGCCGAGGCCGGGCCGGACGCCGCCCTGCTCGCCTTTCACCATGGCGATGGTGCCGCCAAGGGCCAGCACGGCGATTCTCGGCTTGTCGGTCATCGGGCTCTCCTCGGGCGGGGCGGCCTTGACGCGGCCGGGCGGTCGTTGTGGGATCACCGACAGCCATACGCCGCCCGTCCGGGATGGCGCAAGACGTCGCCCGGCGCCGCGGTTCTCGCCGCGCGTCCGGAAGCCGCAGCATCGAGGAGGAGGAACCCATGGGCGCCCGCGCCTTCGGCCCGCTTCAGGGCATGACCGTGATCGAACTCTGTCACCACATGGCCGGCCCGACCTGCGGCCTGATGTTGGCCGACATGGGCGCCGACGTCATCAAGGTGGAGAAGTCCCAGGGCGGCGACGACACCCGCCGCACCATCCCGCCGGCGATCGGCGGCGAAAGCGCGTCGTTCATGATGATGAACCGCAACAAGCGCGGCGTGGTGCTGGACCTGAAGACCGAAGAGGGGGCGGCGATCCTGCGCAAGCTGGTCGCCAAGGCCGACGTGCTGACCGAGAACTTCCGCCCCGGCGTGCTGGAGCGGCTCGGCCTCGGCTACGAGGAACTGCGCAAGATCAATCCCGGCCTGATCTACGCCTCGATCTCCGGCTTCGGCCTGACCGGCCCGTACGCCGCGCGCGGCGGCTTCGACCTTGTAGCCCAGGGCATGAGCGGGCTGATGAGCATCACCGGCGAGCGCCCCGACGGCCCGCCGGTGAAGGTCGGCGCGCCGGTGTGCGACATCACCGCCGGCCTGCTGCTGGCGCTCGGCATCTGCGCCGCCTACAGCCACCGTCTCAAGACCGGCCAGGGCCAGCGTCTCGACACCTCGCTGATGGAGGCCGGGATCACCCACACCTACTGGCAGTCGGCGATCGCCTTCGCGACCGGCGTGGCCCCCCGGGCGATGGGCTCGGCGCACCCGCTCAGCGCGCCGTACCAGGCGGTGCGCTGCTCCGACGGCTACATCAACATCGCTGCCAACACCGCGCGGTTCTGGGAGAAGATGTGCGCGATGATCGCCGCGCCGGAACTGTTCGCCGACCCGCGCTTCCAGACCAACGGCGACCGCATGGCCAATCTGAAGGCCCTCGAGGCCGAGCTGAACACGCGCTTTGAGGTCGACACCTGCGCGGCCTGGCTGGCGAAATTCGAGGCCGAGGGAATTCCCGCCGGCCCGATCTTCGACGTGCTCGAGATGCACCGGGACCCGCAAACCATCGCGCGCGAGATGGTGCCGAGCGTCGAGCACCCGATCGCCGGGTCGGTCCAGACCATCGGCCTGCCGATCAAGTTCCACCAGACGCCGGGCAAGGTGGCGTCGCCGTCGCCGCTGTTCGGGCAGCACACCGCCGAGGTGCTTGCCGAACTCGGCTATTCGCAGGCCGACATCGAGGCTCTCGGCGCGGCGGGAGCCGTGACCCTGGGCGACGCCAACAGCCGGGAGGCAGCCGAATAATGACCGCCGTCAAGGGTACGTCCGAGCTTTCGGGCACCGAGGACCTGCTGGTCCACGTCGAGGACCGCATCGCCACCGTCACCATCAACCGGGCGGCCAAGCACAACGCCATGAACCTGGAGGTGTTCAGCGCCATCGGGAAGGTGTTCCGCGCGCTCGACGCCGACCCGGAGCTGCGCTGCGTGGTGGTGCGCGGCGCCGGCGGCAAGGCGTTCTCGGCCGGTGCCGACATCTCGGAGTTCGAGAGCGTGCGCAAGGACAAGGCGGCGGCCAAGAAGTACGCCGAGCTGTCCGGCCCGTCGAACGACGCCGTGGTCCAGTGCCGGCACCCGGTGATCGCGCTGGTCGAGGGGTTGTGCGTTGGCGGCGGGTTCGGGCTGGCGGCGCTGTGCGATCTCAGGATCTGCGGCGAGAGCAGCCGCTTCGGGGTGCCCGTGAAGCGTCTCGGACTCGTGGAGTCGATGGAGGAGCTGGAGTTCCAGGTCAAGAAGTACGGTGCCAGCGCCATGCTGCAGATCCTGCTGGTGGGCGACCTGCTGAACTCGGCCGATGCGCTGCGGCTCGGGATCGTCAACAAGGTCGTCCCGGACGGCGAGGTCGAGGTCGCGACCTACGAGTGGGCCGCCAAGATCGCCGAGGGCGCGCCGCTGACGGCGCGCTGGCACAAGCGGTTCATCTACCGCCTGATGGAGCCGGCGCCGCTGTCCGAGGCCGAGAAGGACACCGGCTACGACGCCTTCGACACCGAGGATTTCCAGCGCGGTTACAAGGCGTTCCTCGCCAAGGAGAAGCCGAGCTTCGTCGGTCGCTGAGGGGCGGGAGAAATTTTTGCGGTTGCCTGGAACACGAGCGCCGGGAAGGCAGTTTCAGCGGTATGTTACCAACCGTGAGGAGATCGCCATGAATCGGGATCAGGTCCAGGGCAATTGGAATCAGCTCAAGGGCAAGGCCCAGCAGCAGTGGGGCAAGCTCACCAACGACGATCTCGACCAGATCGAGGGCAAGCAGACCGAGCTCGCCGGACGGATCCAGGAGCGCTACGGCAAGTCCCGCGAGGAAGCCGAGCGCGAGGTCGACGAGTGGCTGTCCAAGCATTGACGCGAGGGGCCGTCTGACCGGCCCCCTCGGACACCGACCCTCGGACACCGCCCCTCGGGCCCCGCCACGCGAGCGCGCCGGATGCTCAGTTCCGGCGCGCTTCGCCGTTCATGCGGTCGTGACGCTGGCGGATCCCCGCCGGCCAGGTGCTCTTGATGTACGACAGCACGGCGATGATCTCGCCGTCGGCGAGAACATTCTCGTAGCCCGGCATGTCGGACGCGTAGGTCGGATTCCCGATCACCCGGGCCGGTCCGAACTTGGTCAGCGCGAACAGCACGGCGTCGGGGTGATGCCAGGTGTGCCCGGTCTCGTCGTGTGGCGGCGCCGGCAGCCGGCCGTCCGGCCGACGTTGCTGCCAGTCCGGCTGGCCTTGCAACGCCGCGCCGTGGCAACTGGCGCAGTGAACGTCGTAGAGCGCCTGGCCACCCGCCAGGGTTGCGGGGTCGTCGGGCCGAAGGAGTGGCCCGCTCGGATCCTTGGCGTCGGGCACCGCGATCAGCACGGCCGCCACGATCGTCGCCGCCATCGCCACGCCGGCGGCGGCCATGATGAACGGTCGCGACATTGGCATGCCGGGCTCCCTGCGGCGGTTCTGACGCGTCGCCTAGATGAGGCTTCCCGTGACGGCAAGGTCAAGGGCGACGGCGACGGGCTGGCCGCCAAGCGGCCCGGGCGCGGATGACCTTGCGCCCGCGCTACTCAACCCGCGCTAGCCGCCCCGCGCTAGCCGAAAAGCAGCCAGAGCGGGGCGATCGCGAAGACGAAGGCCAGGGCCGCGTGAACGACCCGGGAGCCGGGCTCCTCACCCTTGGTCGGCGTGGATGGAAGCCCCTGCATCGTTCCCAGCACGCCGGACCGGAACCACCAGTACCAGAACAGGAACGACACGACGAACAGGGCGAGCAGCATCAGGTAGCCCGCGAGACCGGCGGCGCATTCCTCGGGCGATATTCCTAGAACCGAGCACATGAGCATCGACGCCTGACGTGACGGGACAGCCGGCCGGCGCCGTGAACGCCAGCCGTCCACGCAGGGTAGAGGGCTTCCCATCCCCCGGCCAGCCTCGCCGACGGGTCCGCGGCGCGCTCATCCTCTCGCTGCTGGATTCGGCTGGGAAGCGAACCATTGCAGCATCGGCCCGAGCGCCTTGCGCCACACCTTCCAGTCGTGACCGCCGTCGTCGATCCTGAGTTCGACCGGGATGGCTCGCTCGCGCAATTCCTCGAACAGCTCGAGGGTGGCGAATTGCGTCCCGAAGCCGTCGTCGTCGCCGGCCGCCAGATAGATGCCGAGCGGCTCCAGCGGGTTCTGGATGCGCGGCAGGTAGCGGCGGGGATGGTTGAGAAGGAACCGCTGCGGGTCAAAGGGGTCCCCGAACGAGCTGTCGAAGATTCGTGTCATGCGCGCCGGATCGGCCGGCTTCCACCCCGGCGCCACGCGATTCCACAGCGCCGCGCTCAGCGCGCCGACGGCGCGGTAGCGTTCGGGGTACTCGAAGGCGAGGCGCAGCGCGCCGAAGCCACCCATCGAGAGACCGGCCACGAAGCGGCCGTCGCGTGATTCCATCGCGCGCCATCGGGCCTCGACATGCAGCGGCAGGTCGTCGCGGACGGCGGAACCATAATTGCCGGGGCCGCCGATATCACCGGAATCGACCCACCAGCTTCTGGTCCCGGAGGGCATCACCACGATGAACGGCCTCAGCCCCTCGCTGAGGATCAGCCGGTCGAGGGTCTCTTCCACCCGGCCAAAGACCGGCCATGAGCGCTCGTCGTCGCCGACGCCGTGCAGCAGGTAGAGCACCGGATAACGCCGGTCGGCCTCGGCCGGCTCGTTGTAGGGCGGGGGAAGGTAGATCGAGAACCGCATCGGCCCGCCGAGCGCCCGGCTCTCGAACGACTGCGACATCAGCATTTCGGCTGCGGCCGGCGCCCCGGCCACCAGCACACCCCCGGCCAGCAGACCCCCGGCCAGCAGACCCCTGGCCAGCAGACCCCCGGTCCGAAGACCCAGGGCAACGAGGACCCTCGCGACAGGGCGAAAGGCCACAAGGCGGATCATGACGGCGGACTCCGGGATGGGCGAGGCGGTCGAACCCCGACCGCGACGGTGCCTTGTTACCCCAACTCGGCCGCCGGCGACAACATCAGGCGCCGGTCAGGCGGTCGGCGCCAGCATCGTTCGCGCCCGCTCCGCCAGCGCCTCGGGGATGGCGCTCGGGCGGCGCGCCTCCATGTCCAGGTGGACGCCGAACTGCGACAACTCGGCCACCACCGCGTCGTCGGTCGGCCGGACCAGGCGGTGCACCAGGCGCATCGACGACCGGCCGATCTGGGCGACGCAGGAATGACAATCCACCGGCTCGCCCAGCCCTGGCCGCTCGGCGACACGCAGCTGGAACTCGAAGGTCGAGTAGCCGATCCGCTTCTCGCGCAGGTACTCCGACGTCATGCCGGCCTGCGCCAGGATCTGGCCGATGGCGGCGGAGAAGCGATGGATCATGGCGTCGACCCCCATGCGCCCGGACCGGTCGAGGTCGCGCGGGATCACCATGTCGGTGGCCGTCCGCACCCACTGCGGTCCCCAGACCGGATCGGGGCGGACCTCGCGCTCCGGCCCGTCCCAGACCGCCAGGGCGCTGGCGGCGGCGCTGGCGCCGATCACGGTCTGCTCGGTGGTGGCGCAGAGCGCGCCGTCGGCGGTGTCGTAGAGCTTGTGGCCGATCACCAGGTCGCCCTCCTCGGCCGAGATCGGCGCCGACACGACGTGGTAGCTGTCGCCGGCCCGCAGTTCGCGCTGGTAGCGGGTGTGCCAGTCGACGGTGCGGGTGGCGGCCGGGTCCTGGCCGAGCGCCAGCAGCGCGCGGTCGCCGGCGACAGCGAACTTCTCGTAGTAGTAGGCGACGGTGAAATGCTCGACGACGTCGGTCTCCCACGGGAAAACGTTCGAGCGAAAGGTCTCGAAATACGCGCTCACGGTCAGTCCTCCAGCCGGTAGAAGCGGACGGCGTTGTCGTGGAACACCGCCTCGAGCTCGGGCCGTGTCAGGCCGTCGAGAATGGCGAGAAAGCCGTCGAGCTGATCGCGAAACCCGACCTTCAGGCTCGCCGGCGGGAAGTTCGACGCCCACATGCAGCGCTCGACGCCGAAGATCTCCACCGCCTCCAGCACGACCCGGCGGTTGCTCTCGACGGTCCACGCCGCGTCCTTGAGGCCAAGCTCGGACAGCTTGACGTTGACCCAGGGCAGCCGGGCGATCGCCCGCATCTGGTCGCGCCAGAGCGCCAGCCCGGCCTCGGTGCGGTCCCAGGGGAAGCCGGTGTGGTTGAGCACCACCGGGATCTCGGGATGCTTTTCGATCAGCGCCGCGGCCTCGGCGAGGTGCCAGCACGGCACCCGCAGATCGTAGCGGAGACCGAAGCGGGCCAGTTCCGCGTAGCCGCGCCGCCACGCCGGGTCCGACAGGCTGCGCGGTCCGTCTGGCTTCGGCGCGTCGGGCGTGACCGACGTCACGGGCTTCGAGCGCACGCCGCGCATCAGCGGCGAGCGACAGTGCTCCGCGAGCTTGTCCGCCACCGCGGGGTCTTCGAGCCAGACGTGGCCGACTATGGCGTTCGGCATGCCGTGCTCGGCGGCGATCGCGGTCAGCCAGCGGGTCTCGCCCACCTGGTCGGCGCGGTCCCATTCCGCCTCGACATGCACGGTCTTGACGATCCGGAAGCCGGCGGCTTCGCGGCGGTAGTCGGCCGGCAGGAACTGGCGTTTCAGGGCGGAGTAGTCCCCCAGGAAGAAGTTCGGCTCCGGATGGTCGGATAGCCAGGGGTAGTAATTCCTCTCCAGGTCCCAAAGATGATGGTGGGAGTCCACGATCTCGAGGTCGGTCATGATGGTATGTCGTCAGAAGGGGCGGGGAGGCCGAGGATGGCACGCGCCCGGGGCCCGGGGAAAGGGTAGGACATGACGGCCGTTGCCGCGAAAGGCCGGATCGGCGTGCTGACCAGCGGCGGCGACTGCGCCGGCCTCAACGCCGCCATTCGCGCGGTCGTCCTGCACGCCGACGCCCTCGGCTGGGAGGTCATGGGGATCGAGGACGGCACGCTCGGCCTGCTCGATCGGCCGGTGCGGGCGCGTCGGCTGATGCCGGCGGAGTTCGACGGCATTCTTCTGCGCCGGGCCGGCACCATGCTCGGCACCGTCAGCACGGGCGATCCGTTCGCGGCCCGGATGCCCGACGGCAGCGTTGTCGACCAGTCCGAACGGATGCGCGAGG
>CAYNFA010000004.1:0-23267 GCA_964396345.1 uncultured Thalassobaculum sp. | reverse complement strand
GGACGCGTGTCACCGGGACGCGTGTCACCGGGACGCGTGTCACCGGGACGCGTGTAACCTGGGCGCTGCGTCGCAACCGCCTCGACAAGCTGGCGGGCGGCGGCGCCGCCGACCAGTTGCCGGAGCGCGGCGCCCTCGGACTCGCCGCCCGCACGGCGATCGAGGCCGGCCGGCTCGAGGTTCTGTCGCCGTTCGCAACCGACCGCGTGGCGGTGACCGAGGGCGGCGTCGCCGTCGAGGGTCGCCTGGACGGCGCCGCGACGCGGTTCGAGGTCGACCGCATCGTCGTCGCCACCGGATTCCGCCCGGCGCTGGACATGCTCGGCGAACTGCGGGTCGCGCTCGACCCGATCCTGCAGGCGCCGCCGGCGCTGGCGCCGCTGATCGATCCGAACCTGCACTCCTGCGGGACGGTGCCGCCGCACGGGGCCAAAGAGCTGGCCCATCCTGAGGTCGGTTTCTACATCGTCGGCATGAAGTCCTACGGGCGCGCACCGACCTTCCTGATGGCGACCGGCTACGAGCAGGTGCGCTCGGTGGTCGCCGAGATCGCCGGCGACCACGCCGCCGCCCGCGAGGTCCGGCTGGTGCTTCCCGAGACCGGGGTCTGCAGCGCCGAACCGGTGGCCGCGGCGTCGGCGAAAGGCTGCTGCGGCGGCCCGGCCCCGGCCAAGGTCGACGCCTGCTGCGTCGCCGACGCCGCGGCGAGGGATGTCGGAAAAACCGGCTGCGGCGGTGATGCCCCTGCGTCTCGGGCGGCCGCGGCGCCCGCCGCGGCGCTGTGATGCACCCGATACCGCCGCCGGCGCGCCCGCTCTCGACGGTAGCGGTCGTCTGGCTGCTCGGGCTGACCCAGATCGTCGGCTACGGCACGCTCTACTACGGCTTCGCCATCATCGCCTCGGACATCGCCGCCGAGTTCGACCTGCCGGTCTCGTGGATCTTCGGCGGCTTCTCGCTCGCTTTGCTGGCGGGCGGGGCGGCGGCCCCCTACGCCGGCCGGCTGATCGACCGCCACGGCGCCGCCAAAGTAATGGCGGTCGGCTCGATCGCGGCGGCGCTGTGCCTCGGCTTCGTGGCCGTGGCGCCCGGCCTGATCTTCCTGACGATCGGCCTGCTGGCGGTCGAGGTCAGCGCCACCCTGGTCCAGTACGACGCCGCCTTCGCCCACATCGTCCAGACCGCCGGCGGCGAGGCGCGCCGACGGATCACCCATCTGACGCTGATCGCCGGCTTCGCCTCGACGCTGTTCTGGCCGCTGACCTCGGCCCTCGACACGGTGTTGACCTGGCGCGAGGTGATCGCCGTGTTCGCGCTGCTGAACCTGCTGGTCTGCCTGCCGGTGCATCTCTGGCTGGCCCGCGCCTCGCGGCCGGAGGCGGCACCGGTCGCGCCCGCCGGGGCCGGACCCGGAGCGCTCGAAGCGATCGAGACGCCGCTGCCGGCGGCCCTGCACCGCCGGGCCATGGTGCTGGTGGCGGTCGGGTTTGCGCTCGCCGGGTTCCTGCTGTCCGCGATCCTGGCGCAGATGGTGCCGATGCTGACGGCGCTCGGGCTCGGCACCGCGGCGGTGGCGGTCGCGGCGCTGTTTGGCCCGGCGCAGGTGCTGGTCCGGTTCGTCAACATGGCGGTCGGTGGCGGTCGCCATCCGCTGACCATCACGATCGCCGCCGCCGTCATGATGCCGGCCGCGGTCCTGGTGCTCGCCTCGACCGCCCCGGCGCTGGCCGGCGCGGTGCTGTTCGTGGTGCTGCTCGGCTTCGGGTCGGGGCTGACCAGCATCGTGCGGGGCACGCTGCCGTTGGCGCTGTTCGGCCGGAGCGGCTACGGCGAGCGCCTCGGGCGCATGGCGTCGGCGCGACTGGTGCTGACCTCGGTGGCGCCGTTCGCGATGGCGTTCCTGACCGACTTTTCCGGTGCGGCGGTGGCCTTGACCGCGATGGCGGCGGTCGGCCTGTTGGGCCTCGCCACTTTCGTCGCGATCGCCCGGCTGCGCGCCGCCTCCATGTCCACGGCGGCGGAGCCGGCGGCGTCGGGCTGACGCGCCCCGTCGTCGGGATCGACGAACCGGCGTTCCGCCTCCCGCAGCGCCGCCATGATGTGGCGGCCGACCGGGCCGCCGTCGTTGTCGATGCGGTGCTTCAGGGCGCTGGTGACACCGTCGAGATGGGCCCGCAGGAAGTCGATCAGCCGGGGGCCGAGCCGATGCCGCCCGGCGCTGTAGCCGGCGAGCGATCGGGTCACCGCCGCCAGCAGCAGCAGCCCGCGCTGGGAGGCGAGTTGCGCCGACTCGATCGCCTGGACGTTCAGCCGCGCCAGCAGGGCCGGCGCCAGGGTCGCCTGAAGGTGCCGCCAGGTCTCGGTCATCGCGCCGGCCTTGCGGTCGAGCAGCCCGAGACCCTCCTTTTTCTTGACCGCGATGTGCGCGACCGCCGGCCAGAGCGTGGCGCGCCGCAATCCGTTGCGCAGCGCCAGCCCCGCTGGCGTGGCGGCCGCATCGGCGCGCAGCCGCTTGAACCGGAAGCCGGTGGTCCCCGGCGCGATGTCGTAGCGCGGCGCGGTCGAGGCGATGGTCTGCTCGAGCGGGCTGGCGCCGAGGCGGAACTCGGCCTTGGCGACGGCGGTGACGCGTCGGCGGTCTGGCCCGGTGTAGCCGCCGCTGACGATGAAGTCGGTACGGTCGACCGGTGTCCGGTGCACCGCCGCGCCGAGCGTCGTCAGGTTGAACGGGCGCGCCAGGGAGAGCAGGCATCCGGCCTGGACCGCGCGCCGCACGTCGGCCGGGGTGATGCCGGTGCCGATCAGGCCGACCGCCAGGCCCGGATACGGGCTCTCCGGCGCCCGGCGGATGAAGCCGATGACGGCGTGCGCCGGATCCGGCCCGAGCTCGCGGTCGAGCAGGGCGAGGGTGAAGCAGTGCGCGGGGTCGCTGAGCCGCTCGACCACTTCGGTCGAGGTCGTGACCCGCTCGATCGCCTGGTCGTCGAGCCAGGGATTGGCTTCCTGGATGTGGAGCGTGTCGCCGCGGTGCGCGCTGGCGATCAGGATGCGCTCTCCTTGCCGTCCTATCATCGTCGGCTCCCCCCTGCCGTAGCCACAATCTCCACAGCAAGAGGCGTGCCGCCGGACCCTGCCCAACGACCGGACTGAACAACGATGCCGTGTCGTGGGCAAAGCCGCCGGCACGCCCGGCGAATCCCGGCGGCCCGTACCGGGGAGCGGGGACCGCTCTTGCCGGGTGCCGGGTCGAATCTGCCGGGCCAGGGCGGCGCTGACGTGGCCGGCTACCGCCGCGCCTCGGTCGCCATGCGAATGGCCAACGCCGCCAGCACCCCGCCCATCAGCCAGCGCTGCACCGTCAGCCAGGTCGGCCGGGACGCCAGGAAACCGGCGATCGATCCGGCGGCGAGCGCGATCATCGCGTTGACCGTGACGCTGACCGCGATCTGGGCGCTGCCCAGCACCAGCGACTGCGCCAGGACGCTGCCCTGGGCGGGGTCGACGAACTGCGGCAGCAGCGACAGGTACAGCACCGCGATCTTCGGGTTCAGCAGGTTGGTCGCCAGCCCCATGAGGAACAGCCGCCGCAGCCCGTCGGGCGGCAGGTTGCGGATTTGGAACGGCGAGCCGCCGCCCGGCCGCACCGCCTGCCAGGCCAGGTACATCAGGTAGGCGGCAACGGCGAGCCGCAGCGCGTCGTAGGTGTACGGCACCGCCAGCACCAGGGCGGTGATCCCGAACGCCGCGCAGAGGATGTAGATCACGAACCCCAGCGCAATCCCGCGGAGCGACACCAGCCCGGCCACCGGCCCCTGGCAGATCGATCGCGACACCAGGTAGGTCATGTTCGGGCCCGGCGTCAGCACCATGCCCAACGCGACCAGGGCGAAGGCGCGACGGTGGCGGCGTCGATCCTTTCGGGACTCCGGCTAGGTCGGGAAGGGCAGGGTCAGGAGGCGAACCGCTTGGCTCCGGCGACGCACACCACCACCGCGCCGGCGGCCGCCAGCAACGTCCAGCCGATGGTCTCGCCGACCAGCAGCGCGGCGAGCGCGAAGCCGAGGAAGGGCTGCAGGAGCTGGAGTTGTCCGACCGCGGCGATGCCGCCCTGGACCAGGCCGCGGTACCAGAACACGAAGCCGATCAGCATGCTGAACAGGCTGACATAGCCGAGGGCGGCGAGCGCCGGCCAGCCGACGCCCTGCCAAGTGTCCGGCCGGGTCGCCAGGGCGGCCGGCAGCATGATCGGCAGCGACAGCAGCAGCGCCCAGGAGATCACCTGCCATCCGCCGAGCCGGCGCGACAGGGCGGCACCCTCGGCATAGCCGAGACCGCACACCACCACCGCGGCCAGCATCAGCGCGTCGCCGACCAGCGAGGCCTCGCCGCCGCCGGTGAACGCCCAGACGGCGACGACCGTGGCGCCGGCGATCGAGCACGCCCAGAACGCCGGGCGCGGCCGCTCGCCGCCCCGCAGCGCCCCGAACACCGCCGTCGCGATCGGCAGCAGGCCAATGAAGACCATGGCGCGCGCCGAGGTGACGTGCTGCAGGGCGAGAGCCGTGAGCAGCGGAAATCCGACCACCACGCCGAGCGCGGTGATCGTCAGCGGCGTCAGGTCGGCGCGGTCCGGCCGGTCTGGGCGCAGCGCCGCCAGCAGCAGCACGGCGGCGATGCCGGCGATGGCCGCCCGCGCGAAGGTCAGGAACACCGGGTCGAAGGCCAGCACCGCGATCTTGGTGGCCGGCAGCGAGCCGCTGAAGATCGCCATGCCGATCAGGCCGTTGACCCAGCCGAGGGCGGCGCGGGAGGCGGCCGGCGGCGCCGGGGAGGGGATCGATGCGCTGGTATCCATGGCTGCGATGCTGCGACGGGCTGCCGCCGGTCACCAGATACGCTAGAGTACGGATGATCCGAACTGTACTGGTCCGAAGAGGTGTACGATGAGCCTCGATCAGCTGGCGATGGAACCGGGGGAAACTCTTGTCGAGGCGGTGATGGCGGTGATCCGGCAGCGGATCGCCACCCGCAGCTTGGCGCCGGGCGCGCGGACGCCGTCGCTGCGCCGGCTGGCCGAGACCCTGGGGGTGTCGAAATCGACCGTCGTCGAGGCGTACGACCGGCTGGCCGCCGACGGCGCGATCGTGGCCCGGCCGGGGTCCGGCTTTTACGTCACCCGACGCACCCGGCCGCTGTCTCTGGCGCCGCGCGAGCGGCCGGCCGACCGGGCGATCGATCCGTTGTGGATCATGCGCCAGTCGCTCGACCAGGGCGGCGGCGCGCTCCGGCCGGGGTGCGGCTGGCTGCCGCCTCACTGGCTGCCCGACGCGGCGCTGCGGCGGGCGCTGCGCGGCCTGGCGCGCGACGGCGACGCCGATCTCGCCGAGTATGACAGCCCGCACGGATTCGAGCCGCTGCGCCGGCACCTCGCCGACCGTCTCGACGGCCGCGGCATCGAGGCGGCACCCGACAGCATCCTGCTGACGGATTCCGGCACCCAGGCAATCGACCTGGTGTGCCGGTTCCTGCTGCAGCCGGGCGACACCGTGCTGCTCGACGATCCCTGCTACTTTAACTTCCAGACCATCCTACGGGCGCACCGCGCGATCGTGGTCGGGGTTCCCTACACCCCGTTGGGGCCGGATCTGGACGCCTTCGCCCGCGCCGCCGCCGAGCACCGCCCGAAGCTGTACGTCACCAACGCGACGCTGCACAACCCGACCGGCGCCAGCCTGCCGGCGGCCAGCGTGCACCGCCTGCTGAAGCTGGCCGAGGCCCATGACATCGTGGTGGTCGAGGACGACATCTTCGCCGATTTCGAGACCGAACCGGCGCCGCGGCTCGCCGCCTTCGACGGCCTCGACCGGGTGATCCACATCGGCAGCTTTTCCAAGACCCTGTCGGCGGCGGTGCGCTGCGGCTTCGTGGCGGCGCGCGCCGACTGGATCGAGGGCATCGCCGACCTGAAGCTCGCGACTCTGATGGGCAACGGATCGCTGGCCGCCCAGCTGGTCCACCGGATGCTGGTCGACGGCGGCTACCGCCGGCACCTCGACGGGCTGCGCGCCAGGCTGGCGCGGTCGATGGGCGAGACCGCGCGGCGGCTGGAGGCGGCCGGGATGACGCTGTGGGCCGAGCCGCGTGGCGGCATGTTCCTGTGGGCGGCGTTGCCGGACGGCCTGGACTCCGCCGAGGTCGCCCGCCGGGCGCTGCACCGCGGCGTGGTGCTCGCGCCCGGCAACGTCTTCAGCCCGTCCGGCACGGCCGGGTCATACCTGCGGTTCAACGCCGCGCAATGCGCCGACCCGCGGGTGTTCGACGCGCTGGCCCGGGCGATGGAGGACGCGGGCGCGGGTGGAGGAGACGGGTGAAGGGGGTTGAGGCAGTCTACGTCCGGGGAAGTCGACGCGGGATTCTGATCGACCTGGGGTGGCTGGCTGTCCATCGCACCGACTTATCCCGCGCTGATCCCGAGACCACGCCACAGATGTGATGGAACTGGATCCTGCAGTCGCCAAGTTACAGTGATCGGTCGCTCCCCCTCCCAACCATCGAGCTTTGGCTGGCCACAGTATAGAAAAGGCGCGGCCTTGCTGCCCCGCAGTTTACTGGAGCGGACGAAGAGATGGATGCGTGCGCCAGGCTCAAGACCCACTAGCATCCGGCCGATCTGGCTGTCGCGGCGGGTCTGGGTCTGGCTTTGCCATTGCATGCGGTCCGGTGCCAGGAAATGATCCTCGTAGTGCCCCCCCGCGACTAGGCCGTCCTTTTTCAGGGTCGTCAGCAAGATCAGGTCGTGGTCCAGCCGTACGATCCCCGAGTTCCAGTTGCCGGGATTGAAGATGGCGCCGAAGCAAGTCGGGATCGCTTCGCGCGGGTAATCGCGCCAGAGTTCCGGAGCGGCCCCGACAAAGGGCGTCGCGGGCTCGCGTAACGCGTCCTGCGTCAGCGTCCCGGAGCGCCAGTCCAGCAATTCGGCGATCATTGCCGCAGCAGCGCCGTCCAGGTCGGGACGGGACAGCACCAGGCGGTCGCCGACTCGGGTAAGAAGCGGGTATAAGGCCCAGTGGGCCAGCCCCTCCTCCGGGGCCGCTCTACCGGACTGCAGCGTCTCCAGCGCTGCAATCGCCGAGGGCGTCAATGCCCGGTCACGCTCGACCTGGCTTAGCAGGCTCGAAACAGCGGTCTGGGCGCGGGCATCGACCGGGTCGCCCATGTCGCGAACGAAGTCAAACCAGCCTCCATGCCCGTTGCGCGCCGGATCGAACCCCATACCGGCGATTTCGGCTGCGGTCGGGCGTTGACCGTGGCGCAGGCGGAAGTCCCGGTATCGCGCCTCGAGGTCTTCGGTCCCGGACGTTGATCGGAGCAGGGCACGCAGAATTTCGACTACCCGCAGCTCGTAGGTCACGCTGCACTTCGGCGGAAGCACCAGCGTACCAGCCAGAGCCTGATCAAGCCTTTGCAGTAGCGACCGATCGCCTGGCCCGGCGTTGAGCAACGCGCTTACTTTGGTCAAGAAGATGCGGTGGTTGCCGATATAGTCGATGACGCGCAGCGTTTTCCCCTCAACCCTGCGCATGCCGCGCCCCAGTTGTTGGAGCCAGAGGATCGCGCTCTCGGTCGGGCGCAGCATCATCACCGTGCCGATGGTCGGCACGTCGACGCCTTCGTTGAACATGTCGACGGCGAACAGGATGTCGATCTCGCCGCGAGCCAACTGGTCGAGGGAGGTCGCTCGCGGGGCCGAGCTGGGGCCGGAATGGACGGCGACAGCCCGCTGCCCCTGTGCCCGGAAATAGTCGGCCATAAACTCGGCGTGCCGCACCGAGCAGCAGAAGCCGATGGCGGGACCTTCACGGTGCCGCTGGAACTGCTCAAGCGCGTTGCGAGCGCGGGCCTCTGTCGCCAGCGCGGCCTCCAGCGCCGCGGGGTCGAACTGGGTCGATCGCCAGGGAATCTGCGCGTACTCCACCTCGTCCGGCACCCCGAGGTACCGGAACGGGGACAGCAACCCAGCCTCGATCCCGGCGAAAAGGTTGCAGTGATAGACCAGATTGTCTCCGCAAAGTGCCAGGAGGTCGGCCCCGTCCGACCGATCCGGCGTCGCGGTCAGGCCTAGCAGGAAGCGCGGTGTGAAGTGGTTCAGAAGGCCCCGGTAACTGGCCGCAGAGGCGTGGTGAAATTCGTCCACGATGATGTAGTCGAATGCATCCGCCGCAAAGCGGCGCAGGTGCTCGGTGCGACCCAAGGTCTGGATCGAGCCAAAGAGAACCTCGGCGCCTTCGTCCCGCTCGGCACCGACATATCGGCCGAATATCGCCTCAGGGCGGACGCGGCGGAAGGAGGACAATGCTTGAGTGAGGATCTCTTCTCGGTGCGCGACGAAGAGGACGCGGGCGAAGGGACGACTGTCGAAGGCGGCAAGCCAAGTCTTGCCCAACCCCGTCGCCATAACCACGAGCCCGGCCTGATGCCCGGCCCGCCGCGTCGCAGCTAGCGCTGACAGTGCCGCTGCCTGTATGGCATGTGGCTCGGGCGCGGTGGCGAGTGGCTCGTCCGAGACGATACGTTGCGCGAGATCCGTCAGCGGTGCGGAATGCCGCCGCGCGGCATAGGCGGCAATCCAGTCGGACGTGAGGGCGCGCGTCTGCGGATGGGCAAAGAGTGACTCGAAGGCCGGCGCGACCAGATCGGCGGCATCCTCCGCATGCAGGTTCCATTCGATGCCTGTTGTCAGCGCCGTGCGCGATAGGTTGGAGCTGCCGACAATAGCCGCACCCTGCCGGTCACCGGCCCGAAAAAGCCAGGCCTTTGGGTGAAAGCTGCCGGTGCCAGTCTCGAACACCCGCAGTTGCGCGCCCTCCAAATCGGCCAACCGGAACAGCGCCTCAGGTTCCGTTACATCCATGTAATCGCCCACCACAATGCGTAGCTGCCCGCCGCGGTCGAGGAGGTCACGAAACCAGGGCTCGATTAGCTGCACGCCCGAGGCCATGGCGAAGGCCACAGCCAGATCGACGGTGTCGGCGCGGTCAATCCCCTGTGCGATCAACGGCAGGAGGGGGTCGTCGGCTCCCGTCACAAGCCGCGTGGCGCCGGTCTCCACCGCGCGCAGGTGAAAATGGCCGTGCTCAGCATCAACCTGAAACCCGCGCACGCCAGCGGCCAGGGCCTCGCCCATCCGCGCCAGCAACATGAACTGTTCAGCCGTCGTGAGGTCGGACCAACGCGCGACATGCTGGTGGGCGGCTAGAGGACTGGGATTCTGGCAGATCGGGCAATCGGGGGACAGGGCGGACACTGCGGAAACCTTAGGCACCGCGCCAGGCTAGGGGATTCTGGGTGGCTGTCCAGTCCGAGCCGAGACCCATCCTTGAATCACTCGGAGGCGGCGTTGTTGGGCATAGCCCCGGTGTTGGTTAAGGAAGGCGCGATCCATCGAGCTCGTGCTCTATCAGGCGCTGGTCGCTGCTGATATCGTCTGTCGCTCCAGTCCAATCCACTCCTCGACCTGCTGGTCCTGGCGGAGCTTCAGGCGGCGCCATTCGAGGCCGCTGAACACCTCGTCGAGATCCGCCGTCGTGCCGACGGGCCGGGCCGCCGACGCTTCGCGGTGAAACCGCGCCCCGACCACGGGGTCCTCGGTCCACGCCGTCCGCCACCAGTCGAGAACGCCGGGGCGTGCCGCCGCGAGGGCGGTGGCGGAGGGGAGGCGATCGCGCTTCAGGTGCTGGTTCACCCGCCGGCTGGCCGGAAACAGGTTCCACAGGTCGGCGCACGGCCAGGCGGACCAGGGCAGGCAGTGGTCGATGTCGAACGCGTCGGCCTTCAGGCGGCGGCCTGTCCACACGCAGTCGACCGGGATGCCGGCGGCGAACAGCCGCTCGACGGTGCGACGGGCGAACAGGGTGCCGCGCGCGGGCTCCTGCCAGAGGAGGGCGGCCTCCGCGTGGCCGAGGACGATGGGCCGGCGCTGGGCGTCGGCGTAGTTCCGCATCATTCTCGCCCACTCGCTGGTCAGGACCGGCTCGATCCACGCTCCCAGCCGCTGCATCGCGCGCCAGATATGGCCCGGAACGCGAATGCGCCTGAACGCCGCGAGCGTGTCGCCGTCGAGTGTCAGGACGCTGTCGACCCGCGGCGCCGTCGACAGTTCGGCGATGAAGACCCTGGTGTCGGAGTTCGGGTAGCGGGTGAAGGTGGCGGGCATGCGCGCGATCGTCGAGCGGGCTTCCGCCAGCGCCCGGGCGATCGACCGCGCCCGCTCGCCGGTGAACTGGGCGCCGACCCGCAGGTCCTGGGCGACGACCCCGAGCGGCATCAGGGAGCGGAAGCCGACCTTGGCGAATCCGAGCCCTTCGTGGCCTGCGTTCCCGGGCGCCTGCGGGAGCGAGGCTGCCACCAGCGGGAGGTACATCCGGACCCAGTTGAGCGCCACCAGCCCGATCGGCAGCTGGACGGCGTCCTCGTCCGTGCACTCCACGGCCAGGGCCGGGGCGCCGTCGGCGATCCGCGCGATCGAGCGGAGCAGCGCGAGCTTGTAGGTCGAGGATTTGTTGTCGTTCAGGATGATCCCGCGCAACAGCGGGAGGCCGCCGCCGCCGTCGTCCGGCAGCCGCAGGCAGACCGACGTCCAGGAGATGCCGGCCCGGTCCTGGCTGTCGTCCGACGTGGTGATCCTCGCCACGGACAGGCCGTGCGAGCGCGCCAGCGCTTCGATCTCGCCGGAGGTGGCCGGCCACATCGGTCGCTCCGGATCCGCGGGCCCGTGGCGCAGCGTCACGATGAGCAGGCCGCCGGGTTTCAGCAGCGTCACCAGCTTGCGGAACGCCCGGGCGCGCTCCGTCGGGACGACGTGCATCCACACCGCGTTCACCAGCACCGTCTCGAACGCCAGTCCCAACCGGTGCACGGCGGTCAGATCCGGCAGCCGGTCGTCGATCCAGCGAATGCCGAGCCCATGGTGGCGGGCCGCACCTTCCCAGCGCATGCCCTCGGCGGGCTCGACGGCGACCACCTCATGGCCCTGGCGGGCCAGCCACGCCGCATCCCGGCCCGACCCCGCCCCGACGTCCAGCACCAGCCCGGGCCCGGTGGCGATCAGGTCGGCGAACGGCGCGTGAACGTCGGCCGAGAGAATCCGCTCGTACTGCTCGGCGAAGGCCGCGGCGTGGGCGCTGTAGTGCGCGACGGCGTCGGCCGGAGAACCGCTCACGTCCGCCTCGACACCGCTACCCGGCGTCCGGGATCACCGCGATGGCGTCGATCTCGACCAGCCAGTCCGGGCGGGCGAGGGCCGAGACCGCGATGCCGGTCGACACCGGGAACACCTGGCCGATCTGGCCGCCCACGAACACCATGGCGCCGCGCGCCACCACGACCTGGAAGGGGTCGTTGGCGAGCTTCTGCTCGAGACAGGTGTCGGCGGTGTTGAACCGGCGGATGCGGGTTTGGCTGACCAGGGTCGTCCCTCTCATTCGGCGGCGGACTTGGCGTGGCCGTCGAACCAGGCCGCGACCGCACCCGGCGCAAGCCGTCCTGCTTGACGGTGAGAAGGAGGCGGAACTCGCCCTCGTGCCGTGTGTCGTGGATGCGGGCCCGGATGTCGGCCAGCAGCCTGAACATCGGGTGCGTGGTGACGTCGCGGACCCGCTCGCCGCCGATGGAGGCGGCCCGGCCGTCGCGGATGGAGTCACGGTACTCGGCGCCCCGGATCATGATCGGCTCTTGGCGTGGTTCGTCACCCGCTGCGATGGTCCCGCGGCCGCGCCGCGGGTGAAACCATTAGTTTCGCGCCGCGAGGCCGGTCGCCGCCATAATTGCCCGCTCGAAGCCGTGCAGCGCGATCTCCGGCGCGCTTGTGTTGTGGCGCGACGGCAGGCTGCGCCAAAGCCGCACGGCGATCGCCTCGGCTTCCGACCGGACGCCCGGGGCCAGCGGCCGGTCCTGCCAGGCCGCGCCGGCCGCCGGCAGCCAGCCGATGCGGGCGGCGTCGGCGTTGTCGGCGGTCACATACATCGAGCGCAGTCCGGCGAACGCCTGGCTGTCGCGGACCGGGCGGTCGAACTCGACCCGCAATTCGGCGCGCGTCCGATCGACGGCGGCGACGCTCAGCCGCGCCCGGGAGCCGTCGGCGAACACCATGTCGTAGCGCCGCGCCTCCGGGTCTATGCTCAGGCTAGCGATGTCGACGATCGGTCGGCCCCGGTGCTCGATCGGCCCGACCAGGAACGACGTCCCGTAGGCGGTGTCGTCGCGATCCGCCGGCGGCAGCGGCTTGGCGCGCCAGTAGCCGTCCGAGGGATAGGTCACCAGGAACTCGATCGGCCGGCCGTCGACGTAGTCGAACATCTGTATCAGGTGGAGCCCGACCACCGTCCGGCCGCCGACCGTCACCGGCACCTGGGTCGGCCGCCAGTCGCTCTCGAAGCGGTAGCCCACGAGCTTGACGCGGCCGTCGTCCCACAGCACGCCGGTGAACTTTTCGTACCGGTACTTCGGGTCCCCCGACATGTCGCAGTCGGTAAAGTCGGGGGCGGTCTGGTCCGGCATCCCGGCGGCCATGTAGCGCGGGTGCTCGGCGACCACCGTGAACGCCCCGACGTCGCCGCCCGACAGGGCAATGGAGACGTTGTCGTCCTCGGCGCAGCGCGTCGGCTGGCTGAGATCGGCGACCCGGACGGTCGCCGGCTCCGCCCTTGCCTCGCGCCGCTCCGCCGCCGCGACCACCGCGATCAACACCAACGCCCGGGCGATAAGTCGCCCGATTCCACCCACTGCCATCGCCCGCCCCCGTGCGTTCGTCCCGACGCAGTGTCGTCCGTCGGCAGCGGCTTTGCTACAGCCCCGATAAGCGAAATCAGCAGAGACGCCGCCCGTGCCCCGCGTCGAACAGGTGAAGGTGCTCGGGCCGGGCAGCGAGGGGCAGGGTATCGCGCGGTCGGACGCGCTGTGCGCCGGCGAGCCGGACCGTGACGGGGGCGTCCCCCGCCATGCCGTGCACGATCGTCTCGGCCCCCTGGGGCTCGACCATGCGGACCGAGAGCTGGAAGGCGAAGGTGTCCGGGTCGACCTCCAGGTGTTCCGGGCGGACGCCCAGGATCGCGGGGCCCTCCGGCGCCGAGCGGCCGTTCAAGGTCAGGCTGCCGGCGTCGAAGCTGACTTGCCGCTCGCGGATATCGGCGTTCAGGAAGTTCATCGGCGGCGAGCCGATGAACGAGGCGACGAAGGTGGTCGCCGGACGCTCGTACACCCCCAGCGGCGGGCCGATCTGCTCGACTTGCCCGTCGTTCATGACCACCAGGACGTCGCCCATCGTCATTGCCTCGACCTGATCGTGGGTCACGTACAGCGATGTCGCGCCGAGTTCCTCATGCAGGCGCCGGATCTCCAGCCGCATGGAGACCCGGAGCTTGGCGTCCAGGTTCGACAGCGGCTCGTCGAACAGGAAGACGTCCGGTTCGCGCACGATCGCGCGCCCCATGGCGACGCGCTGGCGCTGGCCGCCCGACAGTTGTCGGGGCTTGCGGTCCAGCAGGCCGTCGAGATGCAGGATCTCGGCGGCCCGGCCGACCCGGCGCGCGATCTCGGCGCGCGGGGTGCCCCGCAGTTCCAGGCCGAACGCGATGTTGCGAGCGACAGACAGGTGGGGATACAGGGCGTAATTCTGGAACACCATGGCGAGGTTGCGGTCCTTCGGCTCGACGCCGGTCACGTCGCGCCCCGCGATCCGGATCGCGCCGCCGCTGACCTCCTCGAGACCGGCCACCATCCGCAACAGCGTCGACTTGCCGCAACCCGACGGTCCGACGACCACGGCGAAGCTGCCGTCGGCGACGGTGAGGTTGACCCCGTGAATCACCTCCAGGGAGCCGAACGACTTCCGGAGGTCGATGAGTTCGATCTGCGCCATGGTCGTCTCCTGCTGGCCGATACCCCTCCCATAGTAGCTTTGCGTGACGGTTTGATGAGCGGGCGGGCAACGGCAGAGGGGCGTCGGCAATGGGCGCGCGGGGCTCCGCCCATACGTCGCCGAAGGTTCACCGACACTCCACTCCAACGACACGCGTCCGTAACCTGACCCGGTCACCCTGCAGTGCTTCCGGGGCAATCCGCCCCGTCTGGCAGCGGAGGGCATCGCCATGGTGGCGGAGGCGGAGGGCCACGCAGTCGCGACGGACACGCGCCGGTCAGTCCGAGCCGTGTCCGCCCGCGGCCGCGCCGAGGCGCTGCGGGCGGCGATGCTGCTGGTGCCGTCACTGGTCTTCCTGGCGGCGTTCACCTACTGGCCGATCGGTCAGGTGCTGGTGCAGTCGTTCACCATCGAGACCTTCGGGTCGAAAGACGTCACCTTCGGCTCCGGGAACTTCGAGCGCCTGCTGGCGGATGCGAGCTTCGCGCGCGCGCTGGTGAACAACATCGTCTACGCGCTGGGCACCATCGTGCCGTCCGTGGTGATCGCCCTGGCGTTGGCGGTCGGGCTGCAGGACGCCACGCGCTTCAACGCCGCCTTGCGCACCGTGGTGTTCTTTCCAGTGCTGCTGCCGCTGGTCGCGGCGGCGGCGCTGTTCATGTTCGTGTTCCTGCCGGGCATCGGTCTCCTGGACTACTACCTGGGCAAGCTCGGAGCCGATAACACGAACTGGCTGGGCGATCCGGATCTGGCGCTGTGGTCGCTGATCGCGATCACCGTCTGGAAGAACGCCGGTTATTACATGCTGTTCTTCCTGGCGGGACTTCAGTCGATTCCGCTCGACCTGTACGAGGCGGCCAGGATCGAGGGTGCGGGGCCTTGGGTACGGTTCCGGCGAATCACGCTTCCGCTGCTCGGGCCGACGACAGCGTTCGTGCTGGTGATCGCGCTCGTCAACGTCATCACCCAGGTCGACCACGTCGTGGTTCTGACTGAGGGCGGACCGTCAGACGCCACCAACCTGCTGCTGTTCTACATCTACCAGCAGGCGCACGAGAACTACGACTACGGCAAGGCCGCCGCAGCCACCGTGCTGTCGGTCGCCGGGTTGCTGGCGCTGTCGTTCCTGTCGCTGCGCACGTTGGAGCGCGGCATTCACTACGAGGCCTGATATGCGGCGCACTGACCCTTCGGCGCTGCTCGCCCTCGCCGCCCTTTCGGCGGTCGTGCTGGTGTGGTCGACGCCGCTGCTGTGGATGGCGGTGGCGTCGTTCCGGCCGCAGAATTTCGGCGGCCTGGACATGGCGGCGCTTTGGCCGGACTTCATGCCGACGCTCGCCAACTTCGCCGAAGCGCTGGATTCCGCGAACTTCCCGCTGCTCTACCTGAACACCGTGATCGTCTGCGCCGGCACCCTCGGCGTGCAACTCGTGACCGTGACGCTCGCGGGGTATGCCTTCGCCCGACTGCGCTTCCCCGGCAAGGAGTTGGTGTTTTACGCCTTCCTGCTGCAGCTGATGCTGGTGCCGCCGATCCTGATCGTGCCGAACCTGGTGACGATCTCGCGGCTCGGCCTCTACGACAATCTGATCGGCGTGATGGCACCGTACTTCGCCTCGGCCTTCGGCGTCTTCCTGATGCGCCAGACCTTTCGGACCATTCCCAAGGATTTCGAGGAAGCGGCGATCGTCGACGGCGCGAACTGGTGGCAGCTGGTCTGGCGGGTCCTGATACCGCTGGCGCGCCCCGGCATGATCGCGTTCGGGATCGTCTCCGTGGTCAGCCATTGGAACGAGTTCCTCTGGCCGCTGATGGTCATCTCCTCGCCCGACAACCAGACCCTGACCATCGGTCTGGCTTCGTTCACCCGCGGGGCCGAGAGCGCCTCGCAGTGGGGTGTCATCGCTGCCGGCACCTTTCTGGTGGCAGCACCGCTGCTGTTGGCCTTCGCGTTGTTCCAGCGGCAGTTCGTCAACTCGTTCCTGTTCTCGGGCGTAAAATAGGAGGCACGGAGATGTCACGTCTCGCATCGGCCGCACTCGCAGCGGCGCTGACGTTCAGTCTCGGATCGGGAGCGGCGCTGGCCGCCACCGAGATCGAGATGTTCTTCCCGGTACCGGTGGAAGGAAAGCTCGCCAAGGAGATGAAGAACCTGGTGGATCGTTTCAACGCCGAGCACCCGGACATCAAGGCGACCGCCGTCTACACCGGTTCCTACGACGAGACCAACATCAAGACCCGCGCCGCGATCAAGGCCGGTCGGCCGCCGGCGGCGGTTATCATGAGCGCCAATTTCGTGCTCGAGTACCAGATCAACGACGAGATCCAGCCGCTGGACCCGCTGGTCGAGGCCGACGGCCAGACCCCGGACGCCTACATGTCCCAGTTCTGGCCGGCCCTGCACGGCAACGCCCGCTTCGCCGAGAAGATCTGGGCGGTGCCGTTCCACAACTCGACGCCGCTGCTCTACTACAATGCCGACCACTTCCGCGAGGTCGGCCTCGATCCGGCGAATCCGCCGGCCACCTGGGCCGAATGGGTCGACGCCGCCAAGAAGCTGACGGTGCGCGACGGCGACTCGATCAAGCGCTACGGCCTGATGATCCCCGGCAACTACGACTATCTCGGCTGGATCATGACCGCCCTGACCATGTCGAACGGCGGCCTGTACTACAACCCGGCGTTCGGCGGCGAGGTGTACTACGACACCCCCAGCATGCTGGGCGCGCTCACCCTGGTCGACGACTTGGTCCGCAAGCACAAGGTGATGCCGTCGGGCGTGACCGACGGCAAGGCGGTGTCGACGGGGTTCTTTGCCGGCCAGGCGTCGATGGTGCTGCTGTCGACCGGCTCGCTGTCGTTCATCCGCGAGAACATGAAGTCCGACTACGGCGTCGCCTTCGTGCCCCGCAACCTGCGCAACGCGGTGGCCATCGGCGGTGCGTCCCTGATCATGCCGAAGGGGCTGTCCCCGGAGCGCCAGAAGGCGTCGTGGACGCTCATCAAGTGGTTGACCGCCCCCGGGGTGTCCGGTGAGTGGAGCCGCTTCACCGGCTACTTCGCGCCGAACAAGGGCGCCTACGACCTGCCGGAAATGAAGACCTTCATCGCCAAGAACCCGGACGCCAAGGTCGCAATCGACCAGCTCCAGTACGCCCAGTCGTGGTTCGCGACCTACAACACGGTGGCGGTCCGCAAGGCTCTCGAGGACGAGGTCCAGGCCGTGCTGTCCGGCAAGAAGCTCCCCGCCGAGGCGCTGAAGGCCGCTCAGACCAAGGCCGACGAGGTGATGCGGCCGTATGTCGAGCAGACGGCGCTCCGCCTGCCTCAGTAACGCTCGCCTTCCCGGGGCGGCCCGGCGCCGATGGCGCCGGGCCGCCCCGACCGTTCCCGAAACCCGTGCCGCGGACCCTGCCATGCTGATCGCTCACCTGACCGACCCCCACATCCGACCGGTGGGCGTTCCCGCCTACCGGGTTGTCGAGGTCAACACCCTCTTGGCCCGTGCGCTGGCGACGCTGGAGGCGCTCGATCCGGCGCCCGACGCGCTGATCCTGTCCGGCGATCTGACGGATTGCGGCCTCCTCGAGGAATATCGGCTGCTGCGCCGGATGCTCGATCGGCTGGCAATGCCGGTCTACCTGATCCCCGGCAACCACGACCGGCGCGGTCCGCTGCGCGAGGTGTTCGCCGACTGGCCGACGCTGGGCGCCGATCCGGAGTTCGTCGACTTCGACGCCGACATCGGCCCCCTGCGGTTGATCGGCCTGGACACTGTTGTCCCGGGCCATGGTCACGGCGCGCTCTGCGGGCGCCGGCTCGACCGCCTGCGGTCGGCCCTGGAGGCGGCCCCGGACCGCCCGACCCTTCTGGCCCTTCACCACCCGCCGTTTGTGTGCGGGATCGAGCATATGGACGGCATTCGCCTGCTCGACGGCGCCGAGGAGTTGGCGGCGATGGTCCGGGCCAATCCGCAGGTCGAGCGCGTGTTGTGCGGGCACCATCATCGACCGATCCAGGCCCGCTGGGCCGGGACGCTGGCCCAGATCGCGCCGTCGGTCGCCCATCAGGTCGAGTTCCGTCTCGATCCGGGCGCCGAAGGCATGCTGGTCCTGGAGCCGCCGGCGTTCCTGGTGCACGCCTGGATCGAGGGCACCGGCGTCGTGTCGCACCAGGTCTATGTCGAGCGGCACGCCGGCCCGTTCCCGTTCACCCTGGACCCGGATTATCCGGGAGCGTAGCACCACAGCCCCTGGTCGAACCCGTGCCGGCACCGTACATAGCAATGATGATGCGGTGCCGGCTCCTCCCCTGTCTGGTGTTCGCGCTCGGCCTCGGGGCGTTGATTGGCTGGCTGCAGCCCGGCAGCGCCGACGCGTCGGGGGCCGATCTCGGCAGGCGGGTGGTCGTTGCCCCGAGCGCGGAACCTTGGTCGGCGGTCGGCCGTCTGAACGTCGCCGGGTTCCGGGTCCGGCGCCACTGCACCGCAACCCTGGTGGCGCCGATGCTTGCCCTGACCGCCCGGCACTGCGTCGCCGGGCTTCGGGGGGAGGAGTGGGTAGCGCCGGAGCAGGTGCACTTCCTGCCCGGCTATGCGCGCGGCGACTACCTGGAACATCGACAGGCCATCGCTTTCGTGTCGGTCGGTGACGAGGCGGTGCTGGTCCGCCTGGACCAGCCGGTCCGGATCCGTCCGATTCCAATCGCCGAGCTCGGCAGCGCGCCGGGCGCGGCGCTGTTCGAGGCCGGCTACAGCCGCGACAAGGGTCACGTATTGACCGTCGATCCCGCCTGCCGCTTCACCGGCTGGTCGAGCGACGGGCTCTGGCACCACGACTGCGAGGCGATCGGCGGCGATTCCGGGGCTCCGCTCCTGGTCGATACCGAGGCAGGCCTGGCGGTGGCGGCGATCCATGTCGGGCGTCGCGGCACGGTAGGTGTCGCCGAGCCTCTGGACCCGATCCGGGTGCGTCGCCACGCCGGTCCGTGAAGCGCGCCGGCCTGCCCCGGCGCTCTTGACCGGACACCCGTCGCCCACCACCTTAAGAACTGTGGCACGCGGCCTAGCGGGGCGTGCCGCGATCGATGCCGCGATCAGCGGGTCGTTGGTTAGGTTCTCGCTCGTGTGAGGAGACACCGGATGTCGCGCATGTCGCTGTTCAACTCGCCTTTGTTGCTCGGGTTTGACCATTTCGAGCGGGCGCTCGACCGGGTCCAGAAGGCCCAGGCGGATGGGTATCCGCCCTACAACATCGAACAGACCTCGGCGAATGGTCTCCGGATCACGCTCGCAGTGGCAGGTTTCTCGATGGTCGATCTCAGCGTCCAGATCGAGGACAACCAGCTGGTGGTTCGCGGCCGGCAGGCCGACGATGACGATCGCGTTTATCTGCACCGCGGCATCGCCGCGCGTCAGTTCCTGCGAACGTTCGTGTTGGCGGAAGGCATCCGCGTCGAGGGTGCGGAGCTGGACAACGGTTTGCTCCACATCGACCTGTTCCGCCCGGTACCGGAGCCCAAGGTTCACACCGTCGAGATCCGTGGCGCTGGCGGAACGTCCGGCAAGCGCTCGATCGACGTCACGCCGGAGTCGGCGTGAGGATCATGCCCGCCGCCGCCGACGCGGGGCTGGAACAACATTCCGTACCAAAAGCTTCAGGGCCGACGGCTTCAGGGTCAGTCGGCCGGGGGCGCAGGAGGTGACGATGAACGACATCCGCAGCATCAGCCCGCAGGCGCTCGCCGCGCTTGGGGTGAACCGGATCGCCTATGTGAAGGTGGTCGAGATCGAGGACGAGCAAGGATTTGCCGTCCACGCGGCCGACGGCACCGGGGTAACGGTGTTTCCGAGCCGGGAACTCGCGCAGCTTGCCATCCGGCAGAACGACCTGGAACCGGTCAGCGTGCACTGACTGACGCCGGTCGGGGCCACGCCGCAAATCAGGCGGCGTGGCTCGCGTTGGCGTCGGTGAACAGGGCGTAGATCGCGTCGCGGCTCTCACAGCCGCGCAGCTTGTTGCAAACCGTGCGGTCGCGCAGCAGGCGCGACACCCGGGCCAGAGCCTTCAGGTGGTCGGCGCCGGCACTCTCCGGGGCCAGCAGCAGGAACAGCAGGTCGACCGGCTCGTCGTCGATGGAATCGAAGTCGATCGGCGTCTCCATGCGGGCGAACACCCCGTACAGTCGGTCGAGTTTGGCCAGCTTGCCGTGCGGGATGGCGATGCCGTGCCCGACCCCGGTGGTGCCGAGGCGCTCGCGCTCCAGCAGCACGTCGAAGATCTCGCGCGCCTCCAGCCCCGTCAAATCGCTGGCCTTGCGGGCCAGTTCCTGAAGCGCCTGCTTCTTGCTCGGCGCTCGCAGGGTCGGGATGATCGCATCGCTCGATATCAAGTCGGTGATGTCCATTGCTGCCATCGTCCTTTCGCCGTAAGGCGCGCGGGGCGGCCTGCGGGGTCGCGTCGTCGTCAGCTCCGGGATTGGCTCGTCGGGTCGACCCAGCCGACGTTGCCGTCGGGCCGTCGGTAGACCATGTTCAGCCCGCCATGGCCGCGGTTCCGGAACATCAGGGCCGGCACGCTCGCGAGGTCCATGCGCATCACCGCCTCTCCCACAGTCAGTGCCTCGATGGCGGTCTCCATCTCGGCAACGACGATCGGCTGCCACTCGGTCTCGCCGGCCGGCTCCGGCTCGGGGGCATCGTCGCTCTCGGCGGCCAGCACGTACTGGGCGGCCGGAACGGCTTCGCCCGAATGGCCGCGGTGATGGTCGCGCAGCCGGCGCTTGTAGCGGCGAAGCTGCTTGTCGATCCGCTCCGCGGCGGCATCGAAGGCGGCGTGGGGATCGGGGTTCGAGCCCTCGGACTTCACGGAGATGCCCTTGCCGACGTGGACGCCGATGTCGGCCCGGAAGCCGCTTGCGTCCCGCGACAGCGTGACCGTGGCCTCGATAGGGTTGGCGAAGTACTTGGCGGCGATCTGCTCGACCGTCGCCTCGATGCGCTCGCGCAACGCATCGCCCACGTCGAGCTGCTTGCCCTGGACCAAAGTTTTCATCGTACCGTCCGTATGGTTGTCCCGCTTTTCGACATGGGGTCTTTCCGACCCTGCCGAAAGAGGCCTTCTCCCCGCAGGCAGGCGAACACGCACCGCCTCGAGGGCCCGGGCACGAGGCCGCGGAACCTAGTCTCGGCGGCTAACGTCGTCAAGACGGCTTCCACGCGCGCCTCCTGCCTCAACCCCTCGCCGGTACGGCGACCATCGTCGACTTGTCGCGCCGGCGTTGCACGCTCGACGGAATCCTGAGCGCTTCCCGGTACTTGGCGACAGTCCGCCGGGCGATGTCCACGCCGTCGGCGCGCAGCAGTTCGACGATCCGGTCGTCGGACAGCACCGCCCCTGCCGGCTCGGCCTCGATCAGCCGCTTGATGCGGTCGCGCACCGCCTCGGCCGAATGCGCCTCGCCGCCGCCCGACGAGGCGATCGAGGCCGTGAAAAAGTACTTCAGTTCGAAGATGCCGCGCGGCGTCGCCACGAACTTGTTGCTGGTGACCCGGCTGACGGTGCTCTCGTGCATGCCGATGGCGTCGGCGATGTCGCGCAGCACCAGAGGCCGCAGGTGCTGGACACCGCGCTCCAGGAAGCCGTCCTGCTGGCGGACGATCTCGGTGGCGACCTTCAGGATGGTGGTGGCGCGCTGGTGCAGCGAGCGAACCAGCCAGTTGGCCGACTGCATGCAGTCCGACAGGTACTCCTTGGCCTTCTTGTCCTTGCCGGCGCGCTTCGAGACCTCGGCGAAGTAGGCGTTGTTGACCAGCACCCGCGGCAGCGTGTCGGTGTTCAGTTCGATCGCCCAGCCGCCGTCCTGACCGCGCCGGACGACGACATCGGGCACCACCGGCTGGTCGATCGGCGGCTCGAACGCCTCGCCGGGCTTGGGATTGAGCGACCGGATCTCGGCGATCATCTCGACCAGATCCTCATCGTCGACGCCGCACACCCGCCGGAGCCCCGCGAAGTCGCGCTGCGCCAGCATAGGCAGGTGGTCCAGCAGCGCCGCCATGCACGGGTCGTAACGGTTCCGGTCGCGCAGCTGCAACGCCAGGCACTCCTTGAGGTCGCGCGCCAGCACGCCGGCGGGCTCCAGCCGCTGCAGACGCTCCAGGACGCGCTCGACGTCGGCCAGCGGGCAGCCGAGCTGGCTGGCCAGCGGCTCGATCGGGCCGGACAGATAGCCGGCTCCGTCTACCAGGTCGATGAGGTGAGCCGCGATCAGCCGCTCCGACGCGTCGGGCACCTCCATCGCCATCTGGGCCAACAGGTGGTCGCGCAGGGTGCGGGTCTCGGCCAGGGTCTGCTCGAGGCTGAACTCATCGCCGACGCCGTCGCCGCCGGCCCCGCCGCTGGTGCGCCAGCCCGACAACTCGCCGGCGCCGGCCCCCATGGCGGCGACCCCGCTGGACTCGTCGATGCCGGCGCTGCTCCAGCTGTTGTCGTAGTCGATGTCGCTCGGGTCGTCGGCGGCCGACGGCAGCGTCTCACCGGCGGCCCGTTCGGCGCTGTCGCGCGCGGCTTCGGCGGGCGCGGCGTCGTCGGCGTGGCGCATCAGGTTGTCCTGGGCGACCGCCTCCAGCGCTGCCGGCCCGTCACCGTCCTCGCGGTCGAGCAGGGGGTTCTGGGCGATTTCGCCATCGACGTACTCCGCCAGCTCGATGTTGTTCAGTTGCAGCAGCTTGATCGCCTGCTGCAGCTGCGGTGTCAGCACCAGCGACTGCGAGTGCCGTAAGTCGAGCCGTTGCGAGAGCGCCATCGCCGGTGTCCGTCAGAGGCTGAACCGCTCTCCGAGGTAGAAGCGCCGGACGTCGCGATGCGCGACGATGTCTCCGGGCGCTCCTTCCATCAGCACCATCCCGTCGTGCAGGATGTAGGCGCGGTCGACGATGTCGAGGGTTTCGCGGACGTTGTGGTCGGTGATCAGGACCCCGAGGCCGCGGTCGGTCAGGTGCGAGATCAGGTCGCGGATCTCCGACACCGCGATCGGGTCGATGCCGGCGAGCGGCTCGTCCAGCAGGATGAAGTGCGGCTGCGAGGCCAGCGCCCGGGCGATCTCGACCCGGCGGCGCTCGCCACCGGACAGCGCCAGCGCTGGAGTCCGGCGCAGATGGGTGATGGAGAATTCCGCCAGCAGGTCGTCGAGCATGGCGTCGCGGCGGTTGCTGGCCGGTTCCACCACCTCCAGCACGGCGCGGATGTTCTGCTCGACCGTCAGGCCCCGGAAGATCGAGGCTTCCTGGGGCAGATAGCCGATGCCGAGCCGTGCCCGGCGGTACATCGGGAGGGCGGTGATGTCCTGGCCG
>CAYNFA010000003.1:10721-24784 GCA_964396345.1 uncultured Thalassobaculum sp. | reverse complement strand
TCGAGCGCGACTTCGGTCGCTTCCTCCACCACCTTCTTGGCGATCTTCGGGTTGCCGTCGCGCAGCAGCTGGGCGGTCCGGCTTTCGCCGGGCGCGTCGCTCCGCGCCAGTTGGACGCCGCGGTGCAGCCGGTCGAGCGGGTGGGTCATCGCGGCTCGCTCCCGGCGGCCGGCGCGGCCGGCGTGGCGGCCGCGGCGTCGTTCAGTTCGGCGGCGGCGGTGCTGCGCAGGCGGCTCGAGACGATCTGGCCGGCGTCCTCCAGGATCGGGTAGGCGACCGAGGTGACGTGGCTGTTGATCCGCTTCAGGTCGCGCAGAACGTCCAGATGCAGCGAACTGCTGTCCATGGACTCCAGCCGGCCGGCGCCGATGCGGGCATAATGGGCCTCGGAGAATCGCTGTTCCATCTCGCGTATGTGGACCTTCTGCTCAAGCAGCTTGCGAGCCAGCCGGACATCACCAGACATGAAGACGTTGAGCGCGAGCTGCAGGTTGCCGACGACCTGGGTGTGCATCGCCTCGATCTCGGCGAAGCCCTCCTTGGAGAACGAGGAGCGCGCCTTGATCTTCTTGGTAGCGAGTTCCATCAGGTTCTTGTCGATGATGTCGCCGACGTGCTCGAGGTTAGTGGTGAAACTAAGGATCTCCACGGTCCGGCGGCTCTCGGTCGGGTCGAGTACGTTGCGGGCCAGCCGGGTCAGGTACAGCTTGATCGCCTCGTGCAGGCTGTCGACGGTGTCATCCGAGCGCTCGACCTCCTTCACCAGGTTGGAGTCGTCGCGCCGGAACACGTCCAGGCTGCGGCCGAGCATGTCCGAGACAACGTCGCCCATTCGCAACGTCTCGCGGCTGGCGCAGGTCAGCGCGACCGCCGGCGAGTCGAGGGCCGACTGCTCGAGGTACTTCGGATGCTTCTCGTCGTCGGTCGCCTCGCGCTCCGGCAGGATCCGCATCACGAGTGCCGAGACCGGTCCGACGAGGGGAAGGAACACGATCGCCAGCGCCAGATTGAAGGCGGTGTGGAAGTTCGCCACCCGGTGCGCGAGGTCGAACGACACCATCCCGACATACGGGATGATGTAGGGGATCGCCCAGACGCAGGCCAGCGCCCCGATGGTCCGCATCAGGAAGTTGCCGACCGGAACCCGGCGGGCCGCCGGGGGCTGGCCGAGGGTCATGACGATCGGGGCGATGGCGCCGCCGATATTGGCCCCGAGTACCAGCGCAAACGCCAGTTGCACGCTGATCACGTGCAGCGAGGTCAGCGTCATCACCAGCACCACGACGGTCAGGCTGGAGTGAGCGAGCCACGTCAGCAGCGCTGCCAGCAGGATCGCCAGCAGCGGCTCGTCGGTCAGCGGCCGCAGCAGCACCGACACGGTCTCGGCCTCGCGCAGCGGGTGCGAGGCCAGCATGATCAGCTTGATCGCCAGCAGCATCAGGCCGAGGCCGATCAGGATGCGCGACAGGTTGCGGCGCTTGGCGTCCTCGGTGCTGAGAAACCCGATCACCCCGACCAGCAGGAACAGCGGGGACAGCCAGGAGACGTCGAGCGACAGCACCTGCACCACCAGCGTGCTGCCGACGTCGGCACCGAGCATGACCGCCAGCGCCGCCGGCAGCGCGATCATGCCGCGTCCACCGAACGACGAGACGATTAGGGCGGTCGCCGTGCTGCTCTGCAGGACCCCGGTGACCGCCATCCCGGTTACAAAGGCGGCCAGCCGCCGTCGGGTGGCGATCGCGATGCCCCGCCGGATCGCCGATCCGAAGGCCCGGGCGACGCCGGTGCGCACCATCCGGATGCCCCACAACAGCAGGGCGATGCCACCGGCGATCTCGATGAGGATGTGCAATCCGGTCGTCCTCGACAGACTGTGACGCGCCGGTCCGTCAGATGATGGCGTGACGGACGCGCGCGGATACCCATTCGCTGACCAGCACGGTCAGCAGGATGAGCACGAAGATCACGGTGACCTGGGGCCACGCCAGGACGTTGAGGGAATCCTGGAGTGCCAGGCCGAGCCCGCCGGCGCCGACCAGTCCCAGGACGGCGGATTCGCGGATGTTGATATCCCAGCGGAACACGCAGATCCCGGCGAACGCCGGCAGGATCTGGGGCACGATGGCGTAGTCGATGACCTGGGCCGGCGAGGCGCCGGCGGCGGTGACCGCCTCGACCTGGCTGGCGTCGATCTCCTCTATCGCCTCGTACAGCAGCTTGGCGATGAAGCCGACCGAGCGCAGCGCGATCGCGACCACGCCGGCCGGCACGCCCGGGCCGATGATCGCCACCAGCAGCAGCGCCCAGATCAGGGCGTTGATCGAGCGGCTGGCGACGATGCCGAGCAGCGCCACCGGGCGCACGAAGCGTTCGCTGGGCGTGGTGTTGCGGGCGGCCAGGAAGGCGACCGGGATCGCCATGACGATCGCCAGCAGCGTGCCGAGGGTCGCCATGTTGATGGTGTCCCACAGCGGCTTCATCAGGGCGGGCAGATAGCTCCAGCGTGGCGGTATCATCCGCGACCCGAGGTCGAGCGCCTGGGTCGGCGCGTCGACCACGAAGATCCACATCGTGTCCTGGGTCATGACCTGCCAGCAGAACACGAACAGCGCGACCAGCGCGAGCCAGCCCATCCACAGCAGCAGTTCGCCGCGCGTCGTGCGCTTGCGCCAGGCCTGCGGATACGCAGCGGGTTTGGCGGCCATCACTGCACCCACTTGCGGATGAAGCTCGAGCTGTACTCGGCGATCATCACGATGATGATGATCATGATCAGGATGGCAGCCGCGGAATCGTACTCGTAGCGGTCCATGGCGGTGTTCAGCGTGGCGCCGATGCCGCCGGCGCCGACGATGCCGATGACCGAGGACTCCCGGAAGTTGATGTCGAGGCGGTACAGGCTGAGGCCGATCAGCCGCGGCATCACCTGCGGCTGGATGCCGTAGTTGACGACCTGCCACCAGCCGGCCCCGGTCGCCCGGATCGCCTCGGCCTGGGCCTCGTCGATGTCCTCGATGTCCTCGGCCAGCAGCTTGGACAGGAAGCCGATGGTGGCGAACGACAGGGTCAGGAAGCCGGCAAACGGTCCGAAGCCGAACATCGCCACGAAAAGGATGGCGATGATGATCTCCTGGAAGCTGCGCGACAGCGCGATGATGCCGCGGCAGAGCAGGTAGACCGGCATCGGCGCGATGTTGCGGGCCGCCCCGATCCCGATCGGGACCGAGATCAGGATGCCGACCACCGTCGAGGTGACGGTCATGGTCAGGCTTTCCTGCATGCCCTGGGCGATATCGCTCCACCGGCTCGTGAAGTCGGGGACCAGGAAGCCCCGGACGAAGCGCATACCCCGATCCAGGCCCTCGTAGACCCGCACCCAGTTCACGTCGATGGTGGCGAAGGCCAGGATCAGATAGATGATCGCGCCGCCGTAGATCGCCCAGCGCAGGCGGGTGTCGGCAATGAAGGGTGGCCGGCGCCAGACCGTCCGGGCGGCGGGAGAGGCGGTCGTCACGACAGCCCCGCCAGGCGCTCGCGATCCAGGATCTCGGCGGCGCTTTCGCGCTCGTCGCGACCCTCGGCCTGCTCGGCCGGATCGACGGCGTCCTCGTCGTGGGCGGTGCGGATGGTCGCGGACCAGTCCTCCTCGCCGTAGATCGTCGTCAGCACGGCTTCGTCGAGCTGGTCGGGGGGGCCGTCGAACACCACCCGGCCGGCCTGCAGGCCGATGATCCGGCGCACGAACTGCTGGGCGAGCGCCACGTCGTGGATGTTGATGATCGCCGGCAGCCCGCTCTCGTCGCAGATCTCGACGATCAGCCGCATGATCTGGCGCGAGGTCTTGGGATCCAGCGAGGCGGTCGGCTCGTCGATCAGCAGCAGGTCGGGGTCCTGGGCCAGCGCCCGGGCGATGCCGACGCGCTGGCGCTGGCCGCCGGAAAGCGCGTCGGCGCGCTTGTCGACGTGGTCGGACAGCCCGACCCGGTCGAGCAGCCGGTAAGCGGTGGCAACGGCGTCGGGCGGGAACCGGCGGAAGAAGCTCCGCCAGAACCCGACATAGCCGAGCCGGCCCGACAGCACGTTCTCCATGACCGTCAACCGTTCCACCAGGGCGTATTCCTGGAAGATCATGCCGATCCGCCGCCGCGACCGCCTGAGCGCGCCGCGCCCGAGCCCGGTGAGCTCGGTATCACCGAGAAACACCTGGCCCGAGCTCGGCTCCACCAGCCGGTTGATGCAGCGGATCAGCGTCGACTTGCCGGCGCCGGAGGGACCGATCAGCCCGACCACCTGCCCCGGCTCGACGGTCACCGACACGTCGGTGAGCGCGCGGTCGCCGGTGCGGTAGGTCTTCGTCAGGTTGACCAGACGCAGCATTGGATCGGTCCTCCGAAGCCGGTGTCGCTCACTTGCAGTCGTAGGAGACGTTGTTGGCCGCGTCGATCTTGCGGATCACTTCCCAATGCTCCTTGAAGGTGATCGGGATGAACTTTGCCTCACCCGATTTCTTGAACTCCACCTGCAGGGTCGACCCTTCCCACGGAAAGCTGAAGAACGCCTGCTTGATCTTCTCCTGCAACTCGGGCTTCAGGTTGTTGGCGTAGCCGTAGCCAGTGGTCGGGAAAGTCTGCGACTTGTAGATCGTTGCCACCTGGTCAGCCTTGATGACGTCGCGCGCAATCATACGCTTCATCACCGAGTTGGCGATCGATGCCGCCGGGTAGTCCTTGTTGGCAACCCCGAGGATCGAGTTGTCGTGCTTGCCCGAGAACACCGGCTCAAAGTCCTTGTTAGCTTCCAGTCCGAATTCGGCCTTGAGGATCGCCGACGGTGCCTTGAAGCCGGAGTTCGAGGTTTGCGAGGTGAAAGCGAGCTTCTTGCCCTTGATGTCCTCGACCTTGGTGATGCCGCTGCCCGGGAAGGTGATGATCTCCATCTCGTAGCCGAAGCTGTCGTCAGCGCGCGCCATCATGGCGAAGGACACGAAGCCGGCGCAAGCAACCGCCAGCGGGTTGGAGCCGGTGTTGAACCCGGCGACGTGCAGGCGCCCGGCCCGCATCGCCTCGATCTGCGCGGCGTTCGACTGCACCGGGAAGAACTGCACCTTCTTACCAGTGACCTTCTCCATGTGCTGCAGGAAACCGTCCCAGACTTTGGCGTAGACGGCGGGGTCCTCGACCGGTGTGTAGGCGAAGATCAGCGTGCTCGGATCGATTTGCTGGCTCGGATCGGTCGGCGTGTCGGCAACCAGGTCGCCGTTCTCGTCCTTGAAGCGGGAATCCAGCGCCGAACCTGGGGACGACCAGGCCATCACGGCGGCCATCACGGCGGCGACACCTGTCGCCTTCAGAAATGCACGTCGGATCATGGCGAAGCTCCTCCTGGCGGAAACGTTTTGACGCGCCCCCACCGCCAGCGGAGACCGTCGGCGAGACGCCTTTTTTTGATACCCTCTATTCGATGACGAAAAGGTGACAGTCGCAAACGTTTTCGGAAACGATCATCGCGAACGCGCGAACGTCAGTCCCGTCCCACGTGGTCGTCGAGCGCCAGTTCGGGCACCGGCGTGATGGTCCGCTGTCGGGGTGCGGTCGGCCAGCGCGCGCCCGTCGGCTGGGTCCCGAACGCAACGTCGGTCGGATATAGCTGCCGACGGCGCCATGGTGCCGTCACCGTAAGCCAACGCTCGCGCCAAGGCTGTGTGTCGGCTATTTCCTAGAAATGCCAATAATGCTTCGATAAAACATTAAAGATCCTATTCAATAGGCTGTATTCATTGGTGAAATTTTATTGAATTAACCAATCGTTAACCGCCCTTGCCTAGGTTGTCCCGGGTTTGGACCGACAGGCAGAGGCGGCATCATGCGCGCACTCGTGGTAGCCCTGGCGTCGCTGACAGCGGTGGTCACGGTGACGATACCCAAGGACTCTGTCGCCCGAGCGGCCGTCCAGCCGCAAACGCGGTCACGGATAACGCTGGCCAACGAAGACGTTACCGCGACGCTTCGCGGCTCCGAAGCCAATGGCCGCCGCAAGCTGGAACTCGACCTGACGGTGGACGCCGTACGCGCCCGGTTGTTCAGCAACACCGGGGTGATCGGGGACTTTTCGGGCAGCCGTCTGCGGCTCGGCCGCGCCGTGCGATCGCCCTATCTGGCGGCGCTCGGGGTTGGCGACGGCTTCACCTCACGGGTCACGACCGGCCGGATGGTGATGACCGGCGCTTTCGTCTCGGGTCCGAAAGGCATATCGGTGGCCGGCGAACTCGCCGCGTTCGAGGGCGCGTTCGCGCTGCAGGGCGGGTATAAGGCCAGTGGGGGTGACACCGGGTCGACATCCTTCGCCGGCGCTCATGTCGATTTCGATGTGCTGCACGCCGTGGTGTCGGTGCGCTGGCACGCCGGCCGCGAGGAAATCGTGCAGGGAACCCGGGACACCTCCGCCGGCAGCGTCGCCGTGGGGCTGGCCTCGGTGCTGGAGGACGATGACCGTCTGCGGGCCGCGATGTCCCGGCCGGTGAGACCGGAGTACGACTTCGACTATCCGGATTTCCACCTGTTCTATTCGCTGCCCATGGCGGTCGGCCGCTTGAGTTGCGCGGGCGGCGTGGAGAACCACGCACGGCGATCGACCGTCAAGCTGTCCTGGCGGATGAGCTGGTAGCGCAAGCGCCCTCAGCGACCGATCCGGCGAAGTCCCATCGCCGCAACGGCCAGCAGCGCGCCGATACCGGCGAGCAGGTACAGCCCGGCGTCGAAGCCGCCGGTCGCGTCGTACAGAACGCCGAGCAGGATCGGCCCGCCGGCGCCGCCGATCTCGGCGAACGAGAAGAACAGCCCGCTGGCCGTGCCGGCGTGCCTCTCGCCGACGCCGCGCGTCTCGACCAGGGTCAGGATCGCCACCGTCATCAGCGAGCTGCGGGCAATGCCCTGCAGCACCAGGCCGAGCATCAGCACCGGCTCCGTTGTGGTGTCGAGCAGCAGGCTCGCCGCCATCGCCGCCAGCCCGAGCCCGGCCAGCAGAACGAAGCGGCGGTCCGGGGTGGCCAGCCGCGGTATCAGCAGCGAACCGAGAATGCCGACCGCCGTCGGCACGGTTGCCCAGAAGCCGGCGGCGGTCGCCGACATGCCGCCGTGGCGCAGCAGCTCCGGCAGCCAGTTGTTGAGCCCGTGGTTGAAGCTGAAGATCCCGACCGCCATCAAAAGCAGCAGCCGCACCGCCGGCAGCTTCAGCAGGTCACCGATGACCTGAGCCTGCTTCGGGCGCGGTCCGCTACCGGCCGGCGTGTCGAGACGGCGGGCGGCGGGGTGCAGCGACAGCAGCAGCCAGACCCCGGCACCGGCGAACGCAAACAGCGACCACAGCAGCAGCACTCCCTGCCAGTCCTGGCCCAGCCAGGGCATCGCCACGGCGTTGGTCAGCGACAGCACGATCACCGACCCGATCGCGGGACCGGTGATGTAGATCCCCATCGCCAACCCGCGCTGGCTGCCCGTGAACAGCTGCGCCACCGCCTTGGGCGCGCCCGAGGAGATGATCGGTCCGCCAATGCCGAACAGACCGACCGCCAGCAGCAGTGTCCAGTAGTCGGTGGCGAACCCGCGGGCCAGGCCGGAGGCGGCGATGATGACGGCCCCGATGAACAGCGCCCGCCGCGCTCCCAGCCGGTCGAGCAGGGTGCCGCACGGGATGGCGGCGGCGATGTAGACCAGCTGCCACACCCCCAGCACGCTGCCCATCGCCCCGTGGCTGAGCCCGAGATCGCGGGTGATCGGCGCCACCACCGGGGCCAGCGACACGCTGATCACTCCAAAGCAGAGATAGACCAGCCAGATGCCGAACAGCACCAGCCAGCGCCCGGCGTCGGGCGCGGGCGAGGCGACCTCGGAACGTCGGTCGGCGATCATCGGGGTGCGGTCCGGACGTGGTCGATCAGTCGAGGAACGCCGACGTCCAGCGGTCGTAGTCGTCGCCGCGGGTGACCTGCTTGACCAGCGCGTCCGACGGCAGGCCGGTGAGCTGCTTCGGGTCGACACCGTCGCGCAGTGCCTTCAGGGTGGCGTGCACCGCCTGGATGGCGGCGGCGAACGGCTGGTGGCCCTGCAGGCAGATCCGCACCCCCTGGGAGGCGAGATAATCACGGTCCATCAGGGCCGGTCCGGCGCCGCCAAGCATCATCGGGAGGGACACTTCACGGGCAATCGCCTCGAGCTGGGCGCGGTCCTTGACCCCGACCAGGAAGATCGCGTCGACGCCGGTGTCGGCGTAGGCCTTTACCCGGGCGATGCAATCCTCGGTCCCGGACACGCCGGGGGCGCTGGTGCGCCCGAAGATGCACAGGTTCGGATCGCTGCGGCCGGCGATCGCCGCGCGCATCTTGCCGACACCCTCCTCGAGCGAAACCAATTCGGTGCGCCCGCCGGACCCGAACGATCGCGGCAGCAGCGTGTCCTCGATGCTGAGACCGCAGATGCCGGCGGCCTCCAGTTCCTCGACCGTGCGCTTGACGTTGAGGGCGTTGCCGTAGCCGTGGTCGGCGTCGACCATCAGCGGCAGGCCGCCGGCCCGGCAGATCCGCCGTCCCAGGTCGGCGAACTCGGACAGGGTCAGCACGATCACGTCCGGCGCGCCGAGCACGGTCATCGAGGCGACCGACCCTGCCAGCATGCCGATCTCGAACCCGAGGTCCTCGGCGATGCGGGCCGAGATCGGGTCGTAAACCGAGCCTGGGTGCACGCAGCGTTCACCGGACAGGATGGCGCGGAATTTCTCGCGCGGCGTCGACGACCGCATGGGGGATCTCCGTGTTCTGGTGATGGAGTCGGACCGGAACTGCGTCCAACGACCGGGTGGAGCGCCACTTTAGCGCAGGATTTCGGCAATGGGACCAGGTCCGTTGCGCGCCCCCCCTGAACTCAGCCAGTCGGACAGTCCGGCCTGATCGGCGCCGATATCCTCCAGGCTCGCCGGCATCACCTGCTCGACGCTGGTGCGGAGCAGACCACCACCCGGTCCGCGACGACTCGGTCGTAGAGCCGGCGCCGCTGGTTGTCGGGGCGGCCGCGCCCGACCTGGGCGGTGTCGGTCGAGGGGCAGCGAGAGGCCTTCCCAGGGCCGGCGAACCCGCCCAACATGCTCCCGATCGTTCGACAGGGGGGCAGGCATGCTCGCGCTCACGGGATACACCGACCGGCTGTCCGCCGCTCCGGGCGGAACCATCGCCTTCAAGGTCAGCAGCACGCTCGCCGACGACTACACGGCGGACCTGGTGCGGATCCGCTGCGGCGATCCCAACCCGGACGGGCCGGGCCTGAAGATCCTGCCGGTCGACCTGCCATTCGGCGGCCGCTTCAGCTCGCGCCTGCAGCCGGTGCATCTCGGCTCCTACGCCCGTATCGCCACACCGGCCGGCCTCGCCGACGCGCCGGTGCTGTCGCTGAGCGCGATCGTCTGGCCGACCCTCCCGGGACGCGGCCCGCAGGCGGTCCTGACGATCGGCGACCCGGGCCGCGGCGCCGGTGTCGGCCTGGAGGTCGGGCCGACCGGAGCGGCCCTGCGGCTGGCGACGGCGGCGGGGGAACGGACCGTGGCGGTCGGTGCGCCGCTGCGACCACGCTCGTGGTACCGGATCGAGGCAACGATCGACACCCGCGCCGGCACGGTTCAGGTCGCCCAGACGCCACTCGATCCGGTCCGGCTCGGGCTGCGCGCGGAAGCGATGACGGCGCCGCTGCCGGCCACCGCCAAGCTGTCCGGCGCCGGGGTCATGCTGGCGGCGGCGCCGGCCGAATCCGCCCCCGCCGAACGCCACTACGACGGCAAGCTGGAGGCGCCGACCCTGGTGGCCGGCGGCCTGGACGCGGGCGGCGATCCCGCCGGCCGGGTGCTGGCGGTGTGGGATCTGGCGCACGGGACGGACGGGGTGCGGATCCTCGACGCCGGGCCGGACGGCCACCATGGCGAGGTCGTCAACCTGCCGACCCGGGGGGTGACCGGGTCACGCTGGAGCGGCGGCGAGATGTCTTGGCGTCACGCCCCGTCCGAGTACGCCGCCATCCACTTTCACAGCGACGACCTGTACGACTGCGGGTGGGAGACCGATTTCAGCTTCACCGTCCCCGACGGCATGCCGAGCGCCCTGTACGGGGCCCGCCTGCGGAGCGGCGACCACGAGGACATCATCCCGTTCTACGTGACCCCGGTGCCGGGTCGGGCCAACGCCCCGGTGCTGTTCCTGGCCTCGACCTTCACCTACCAAGCCTACGCCAACCACACCCGAGGCAATCTGGACGCCGCGTTCCGCGCGCGCATCCGCGACTGGGGCGCCTACCCGCACAACCCCGACGACCATCACGACTACGCGCAATCCACCTACAACCGCCACCCGGACGGCTCCGGCGTGGCGCTGTCGTCGCGGCTGCGGCCGATGCTGACGATGCGGCCGGGCTTCCTGACGTTCAACGACGCCCGAGGCTCCGGCTTGCGGCACTTTCCGGCCGACACTCACATCCTCGACTGGCTGGAGGAGAAGGGGATCGCCTACGACGTCCTGACCGACGAGGATTTGGACTACGGTGGCGTCGACCTGCTGCGCCCGTATGCCGTCGTGCTCACCGGATCGCACCCGGAGTACCACACCACCGGCACCCTGGACGCCCTCGAGGGCTACACCCTCGGGGGCGGCAGTCTGGTCTACCTCGGCGGCAACGGCTTCTACTGGCGGATCGCCCGCAACCCGGAACTACCGGGGGTAATCGAGGTGCGTCGCGCCGAGACCGGGATCCGCGCCTGGGCGGCCGAGACCGGCGAGTACTATCACCAACTCGACGGTGCGCTCGGTGGCCTCTGGCGCCGGAACGGCCGACCGCCGCAGCGGCTCGCCGGCGTCGGCTTCTCCTCGCAGGGTTTGTTCGAGGGCAGCCACTACCGCCGTCTGCCGGCGGCCGACGACCCGGCGGTGTCCTGGATCTTCGACGGCGTGCCCGAAACGGTGATCGGCGATTTCGGTCTGTCGGGCGGCGGAGCGGCCGGCTTCGAACTCGACCGGGTCGATCCCAACCTCGGGACCCCGCCCGGGGCCGTGGTGGTGGCGTCGTCAGAAGGCCACGGGCCGAGCTTCATCCCGGTGTTCGAGGATCTGCTCTCGCACGTCAACACGCTGAACGGCGAGCCGCGCGAACGGCTGGTGCGGGCCGACATGATGGTCGCCGACCTGCCGTCGGGCGGCGCGCTGTTCAGCGTCGGGTCGATAACCTTCTGCGGCAGCCTGGCGCATGACGGCTACCGGAACCCGGTCTCGCGAATCCTGGAAAATGTGGTGCGCCGGTTCGCCGGTCGACGGGTTTCAACCGGGACACGGCCAGATTGACCGCGCCGCCTGGCGTGCGGCTGCACGCTTAGGCCGGCCGTGGATCGGCCTGATCCCGAACAGCAGCCGCAGATAGGTCTGCAGGTGGCGCAGCTGCTGGGCGACCGTCTTCGGGTCATTCAGGGTGCGTGACACGATGAACGATCCCTCGAAGACCACGGTGATGGCGTCGGCCAGGCTGTCGAGGTCGACCAAGGCCCGGGGCGGGGTGTCGGAGGCGGCGGCCCGCAGCTTGTCGGCGATCCGCGAACGCCAGGTCAGCATGGTCTCCCGCATCACCGCCAGCGTGCGGGCCTCGAACAACCCGGACTCGCAGCAGAAGGTGGCGAACAGGCAGCCGGGGTAGGGCGCGGTCCACTCATCGGCGAGCGATTCGAACTGCGCCAGGAAGGCGATGAGTTGGCGCACCGGGTCCTCTGTCGGCTGTTCCGCCGCCTCCATCCTCGACGCCAGCTGGTGGAGGTCACGGCGGGCGAACCGTTCGACCAGCGCTTGCGCCAGCTCGGTCTTGCTGGGGCGGCGCGCCCGGACGCCAATTTCTCCTGCCGCAACGCCGTGCTGGCGGCGCGCGCCGGGCAGACTGTCGGCATGATGCTCGGCTATCGGCTCGACGCGCCGGCTCCGGACGAGGTCGCCGGGCTCGACGACCTGCCGGAGTTGCTGCGGCCGTTCGTCGAACTGGAGTTCGAGGTGCCCGGAAGCTTCTACGTGAACGCGCTCGCGGTGTTCGACTCCTGCCGCGATTCAGGCATCGGCACGCGCCTGCTGCAGGCGGCGGCGGGCCGTGCCACCGCGCTCGGTTGCCCCCGGTTGTCGTTGATGGTGTTCAGTCAGAACATCGGCGCGGTGCGGCTCTACGAGCGCAACGGCTACCGCACCATCGAGGCGCGACCTGTTCCGGCGCATCCCTGCCATTCCTATGATGACCGGGTGCTGCGGATGGCCCGAACGCTCTGAACGGGGTGCGGTCGAACGGGTGACCGCCCGCGCTGTCGATGCTATCCACAGCGCATGCCGCTCACTGAACCCCAAGCCACCCAGCCGCCCACCGCCGACTCGCCCGCGGGCGACCCGCTCGCTGCCGCCCGGATGGCTCTGGCCGAGGTGTTCGGCTTTCACGACTTCCGACCCGGCCAGGAGGCGGTGGTGGCCAGTCTGTTGGCTGGGCGAGACACCCTCGCCGTGATGCCGACCGGCGCGGGCAAATCGTTGTGCTTCCAGCTGCCGGCGCTGGTCGAGGGTGGCCTGACCATTGTGATCTCGCCGCTGATCGCGCTCATGGACGATCAAGTGCGGGCGCTGCGTCTGCAGGGCGTGGCCGCCGGCGCGCTCCATTCCGGCAACAGCCGCGAGACCAACAGCGCGACGTGGCGCGAGGCGCTCGACGGCCGCTTGCGGCTGCTCTACGCCGCGCCGGAGCGGTTGATGCTGGATGGCGTCATGGACGGCCTGTCGCGGGTCCGTCTGACTCGGCTGGTGGTCGACGAGGCCCACTGCGTGAGCCGCTGGGGCCATGCCTTCCGGCCGGAATACCTGGCGCTCCCGCGCCTCCGGGCGCGGTTTCCCGGGGTGCCGCTGGCCGCCTTCACCGCGACCGCCGACGCGCCCACGCGCCGCGACATCGTCGACACGCTGTGCGGCGGCGACGCCGCCGAGTTCGTGTTCGGGTTCGATCGCCCGAATTTGACGATCCGGATTGCCGAGAAGCGCGATCCGGGACGCCAGATCCTGGCTCTGCTGGACGAGAACCGTGGGCGCAGCGGCATCGTCTACCGGCTGTCGCGGCGCTCGGTCGAGGAGACCGCCGCCGATCTCGTCCGCCACGGCCTGCGGGCGTTGCCGTACCATGCCGGCATGCTGCCCGAGACCCGGGCCGAGAACCAGGACCGGTTCGTCAGCGAGGACGGGGTGGTGATGGTGGCGACCATCGCCTTCGGCATGGGCATCGACAAGCCGGATGTGCGATTCGTGGTGCACGCCGACCTGCCGAGTTCGGTCGAGGCCTATTATCAGGAGATCGGGCGCGCCGGGCGCGACGGGCAGCCTTCGACCGTCACCATGCTGTACGGCCTCGCCGATATCAGCCAGCGCCGTCGGTTCATCGATCAGTCCGACGCCCCGGAAGAGCAGCGCCGGATCGAGCACCAGCGCCTGAACGCCCTCCTCGGGGTTTGCGAGACCACCGAGTGTCGACGCCGTGCCTTGCTCCGGTCGTTCGGCGAGGAACTCGATCGCCCCTGCGGGAACTGCGATGTCTGCCTGGAGCCGCCGGAGGTGATCGACGGCACGGTGGCCGCCCAGAAGGCGTTGTCGGCGATCCTGCGCACCGGCTCGCGCTTCGGCGCTGCCCATGTGGTCGACGTGCTGACCGGGCACACCAACGAGGCGATCGCCCAGTACGGCCACGACAAGCTGCCGACCTACGGGGTCGGCACCGAGTTCGACAAGAACGGCTGGCGCTCGGTGATCCGCCAATTGGTGGCCTCGCGCGTGATCGACATCGACACGGCCGGCTACGGGGCGCTCACTCTCGGCCCGCGCGGCCGTGCCGTGCTGAAGGGTGAGGATAAAATAGGCCTGCGGCGTCCGGCGCCCACCGCCAAGTCACGGCGGCGGCGTGACGAGTCGGGTCCCGCCATCACCGCATCACCCCGCAACGCCTCGCTGCTGGCTCACCTGAACGCGGTTCGCC
>CAYNFA010000003.1:0-10711 GCA_964396345.1 uncultured Thalassobaculum sp. | reverse complement strand
GAACTGGGCGTGCCGGCATACACGGTGTTCCACGACCGCACGCTCGCCGAAATGGCGGAGAGCCGGCCCTGCAGTCTCGATGCCCTATCGGGCATCCACGGCGTCGGTGCGGCCAAGCTTGAGAAGTTCGGCAACCGGTTCCTGCAGGCGCTCGCTGCCCACGCCGAGCCGTCCTGAGCGGCACCCGCGCCGCTTGCCGGATACCGCTTCAACCTTATCCGCGATATGAAGCGCGGGGCGGCGGGCGATCGTCACCGGCCGATTGTGCGGGACGAAGGTGACACGGCATGCTGGTACTCGGGCTCAATCAGGCACACGACGCCGGTGTGGCGCTGGTCGATGACGGCAGGATCGTCGGCATGATCCAGCGCGAGCGTGTTACCAAGATCAAGCGCAACGCGCTGCTGACCGCGGATTTTATCGAGGACTGCCTGGACTGGTTCGGCACGTCGTGGTCGGACATCGACGTGGTGGCGATGTGCACGTCCCAGGCTTGGCCTGTGCTTTTTGTCGACCGGAACGAGTTCTCGGTCGCTCTCGATCCCGAACTCGCGATTCCGGGGCAGCCGGCAGACCTGGACCGGGAGTCTGTGAAGGTCATCTGCAACAAGGTCATGACCAGGGACCGCAACTTCGCGGACGTGGTGTCGCTGGAGAGGTACCGAAACTATTTCCGGCCGGGAGCCGGTAGCTCGGAGTACTTTCTCGAGGACCCCGGCGCGTTTCTGAAGGGGGAAGGCGACTACCTCCCGATGGTGGAGTGGCCGTATTATCGCCAGTCATGGCTGACGCCGGATAGCGCTGAACGAATCCGCCTCGGCTTCGGTTCCATGAACGGCATGGCGCGGTACAACTACCTGCCGGCCGCCTTCACCCTCCGCGGCCGGACCCGCCCCGGGCTGGTCATGCCCCACCACCTGGCGCACGCCGCCGGCGCCTACTTCCAGTCGGACTTTCAGGGTGCTGCCATCCACACCCTCGACAACGGCGACGTGATGGCGCCGTGGCGCGGCTATCTCGGTGGGATGCTGGTGCTGGGCGACGGCAACCGGCTTCACCCGATCGCGCCGAATTTCGGATACCACGGGCATTTCTACCAGCGGGTCGGCGAACTCCTGGGACTCGGTCACGGTGGTGCCGCCGGCAAGCTGATGGGGCTCGCGCCCTATGGCGAGCCCCGCTATCTCGATCACTCGATGATCGGCGACACCTTCAAGGTCTTCGGAGAGGCCTATTCGCGCGGGCAGAAGGAAACCACCGGGCGGGTCCTCGAGCGGCTGACCGCGTCCTTCGAGGCCGTGAAGGACCTCGACCTGCCGGAATTTCGGAAGTCGTCCGCCCATTTCCGCGAAGGCGACCTTGGGGCGGAGGACCTGCGCCGACCCGGCATCGACCTCGCGGCCACCGCGCAGTCGGTGTTCGAGCACTGCACGAGCTGGATCCTGTCGACCTTCATCCGCGAGACCTACCGTCACATTCGCAACAGGCGCATCCCGCTGTGCCTCGGCGGCGGCGGGGCCTTGAATTGCCCCGCGAACTCGGCGATTTGGCGGACCCTGCCGGTATCCGACGTGTTTGTCCCGCCGGCCTGCGATGATTCCGGCCTGCCGATCGGCGCGGCGCTCGCTGTGCTGCACGACTACCTTGATCGGCCGCGGCTGCCGCAGGGATCCAGGATCTGCGCCAGCGCCTATCTTGGCCGCGGCTTCGACGACGCACGGATCCGCCGCGCGCTGGCGACCGGGCGCGTCACGGTCGACGAGGTCGGTGATGCCCCGGCCGACGCGGCGGCGGCGATCGCGGACGGCCGGATCGTGGCTTGGTTCGAAGGCCGCAGCGAAATCGGCCCGCGCGCCCTTGGCCATCGCTCGATCCTGGCCGATGCCCGCGGGGCCGATACCTGGCAGCGCGTCAACGACCTGAAGAAGCGCGAGTACTGGCGGCCGTTCGCGCCGGCGGTCCTGGTCGAGGACTGCGACGCCTGGTTCCGCGGCTGCCCGACAACGTCGCCGCACATGCTGTTCACCGGCCAAGTGCGCGGCGACCGGCTGCCGGCCATCACCCACGTCGACGGCTCGGCGCGGGTCCAGACGGTCGACGCGAGTTGCGGCGGCTTCCATGGCGTAATCGAGCATTTCAAGCGCCGTACTGGCGTGCCGGTGGTGCTGAACACATCGTTCAACGGGCCCGGCGAGCCGATCATCGACACTCCGGAAGATGCCGTGACCTTCGTCGAGACCTCGGGGGTCGACGCGCTCTACATCGGCGGCTGCCGGGTGTCGCGACCCGGCGCGGGCTGACCCGCGCCGCTACTCGGCGGCCTGCTCAGCCGACCGGCGCAGGCCCTTGTCCCACTTTTCCAGCCACCAGGCGTACTGGTGCGGCCACTTCTCGAAGTCGGGGTCGATGTCGAAGTGCTGGGCGGCGTGCAGCGTCCAGAACGGATCGACCAGCGCCTGCCGGCCGATCGCGATCAGGTCGGCTCGGCTCTCCTGCAGGATCCGTTCAGCGAAATCCGGGTCGCGGATCAGGCCAACCGCCATTGTGAGGATGCCGACTTCGGTCTTGATCCGCTCGGCGAACGGCACCTGGAACCCGGGACCGCGCGTCAGGTTGGCGTTGGTGGCGCCCTTCGGGCTGTTGCCGCCGGAAGAGCAGTCGATCACGTCGACGCCGCGCGCCTTGAGTTCGTGGGCGAGCGCCACGCTGTCCTCGATCTCCCAACCGCCGTCGATGCCATCGACCGAGGAGATCCGCACGAACAGGGGCTTCTCCTTCGGCCAGACCGCGCGCACGGCCTCCGCCACTTCGAGCGGAAAGCGCATCCGTCCCGACCGGCCGCCGCCGTAGCCGTCGTTGCGCTTGTTCGACAGCGGCGACAGGAAAGTCTGCAGCAGATAACCGTGCGCCATATGGATCTCGAGGATCTCGAACCCGGCCTCCCCGGCGCGGCCGGCGGCGTCGGCGAAGTCCTGCCGGGTCTTCGCCAGGTCGGCGTGGTCCATCATCTTCGGCGTCAGCCAGCCCTCGGCCAGGGCCTCGCCGTACGGGCCGAGCGGCTGCCACCGCCGGTCGCCTCGGGCAATCTCGGCGGCGCCGACCGCTTGCCCGCCCTCCCAGGGGCGCTGGCTGCTGGCCTTGCGGCCGCCGTGGCCGATCTGGACGGCCGGGATCGAGCGCTGCTGCTTCATGAAGTCGGTGATCCGCCGGAACGCCGCGACCTGGGCGGCGTTGTAGAGACCGGGGCAGCCATTTGTGATCCGACCCTCCTCGGAAACCCCGGTAGCCTCGACGAACACCGTGCCCGCGCCACCCATGGCGAATTTTCCGTAGTGCACAAGATGATAATCGGAGGGAACGCCATCGATCGCCGAATACTGGTCCATCGGCGAGATCACCACCCGGTTGGGGAGGATCACATCGCCGATCGTCAGGGGCTTGAACAAAAGAGGCATTGCGGTGGACGGCATGATGGCGCTCCGGTGCTTTGGACCGCGCCATGAAAGCGGCCGGGGCCAGGGTTGGCAAGACTCGGGGAAACGAGGGCGAACGTTGACTCGTGCGCGCCGCCGGGGGATGACATGTCGATGCGCGACTTCTTCGTTCTGACCGCGGTGCTGCTGATCGCGGCGTGCTCGGCCGTGGATCCTCCGCCGCCCCCGCCAGCGCCTCCGCCGCCTGCGGCGGAGGCGCTGCCGTTACCGACGCCACGCCCGGATAACGGCGCGGCCTCGCGCTCCGCGCCGACCCCCGTTGCCAGGCCGGCGCGTCCACAGGTTGAACCCTTCCAGCTCGACCAACTCGGCGGTGCTACCGAATCGGCGGTGACTGCTATGATAGGCAGGCCGGACGAAATCCGTGACCAGCCGCCCGGCAAGGTGTGGGTCTACAACCACGGCGCATGCCGGGTGGAGGTGTACATGTACCCGAGTGTCGACGTTGGCAGCATGGCTGCGCTGGGCGCTGCGATCATGCCGGCGGAGTTGTCGGAAGACGACCGGGCTCGCTGTCGTCGCAGCCTCGCCCGTCGGACTGGCGTCGTGGGATGATCGCCGCATGAGTGGCAACACCCGAATTCTGGTCGTCGACGACGACCCGATCATTCGCGAAACCCTCTCCCTCAACCTCGAGGACCAGGAATTCGTGGTCCAGGGACTGTCAAGCGGCGAGGCGCTGCTGGAGTATCTGCGACACGGCGGGACCGCTGACCTGATCCTTCTTGACTGGAAGATGGGCCAGTTCAGCGGCCTCGACACGCTGCATGAGATGCGCCGGATGGGCGGCGAGATCCCGGTGATCTTCCTGACCAGCCTGACGGACCAGATCTACGAAGAGGCAGCGCTCGCCACCGGAGCGCTCGATTTCGTCGACAAGTCGCGCAGCTTCTCAATCCTGCTTCACCGCGTTCGGACGGTTCTGGCCGGGCGGCGTGTTCCCCGCGACAACAGCGCCGCGCCCGAGGGGGATCCAGGCGGCGCCTCAAGTGCCGGGAAGACCCAGATCGGCCAACTCAGGCTCGACCCCGATGTCGGGCGCGCGTACTGGCGGGATCGGCTGGTGCCGCTGACGCTGACCGAGTTTCAGATCGTGCAAGCCCTGGCGGCGTCAGCCGGCCGCGACATGCGCTACCGCGACATTTATGACCTCGTGCACGGAGACGGCTTCCACGCCGGCGCCGCCGGTGACGGCTACCGCGCCAACGTGCGGGGCTTCATCAAGCGGATCCGGCGAAAATTCGAGGAGATGGACGCGGAATTCTCGGAGATCGAGAACTACCCGGGGTTCGGGTACCGCTGGCGCTCTCAGGGGGCCGGGGAGAGCGACACATGAGACTCCCCCCGGTCCTGTCGCCGCTGTGAACGGAGCCTCCTCGTTGCGCCCCATCGCGGCGAAACTGGCGCTGATCGTGCTCCTGTTCGCCGCCGTGCCGGCCGTCGTGTACCAGCAGTTCCGGGTTGCCGAGGAAGAGCGCACGACGCTGCTGCTGGATAGCGTCGCCAACCAGGGCAGGGCGATCGCGGAGGCGCTGCGGCCGGTTCTGGAGACCGGGGATCCGTCGGAAGTGACCCGCGTCGGCGAGCGGATGGCCGCCCTGGCCGGCAGCCAGGTCGACCTTCGTCTGCTGTTCCGCCCGCGGGAGGCGGCCATCGATTCATTTCTCCTGGTCGCCGCCGTCCCGCCGGTGCCGTCGACCGAGATGGAGGCTGAGCGCGGCTTCCTGATTCACTCCCGCCTGCTCGAGACGGTGTGGCAGTCATGCGACGCCGCCGAGGCGATCGGCCGCTCGTTGACTGGAGAGCGCGGCAACGGCCCGCTGGTGGTCGCGGTGACGCCGGTGCAGACTGCGGCCGGGTGCTGGGCTCTGGTGACGCGCCTGACCGAGTCTGAGTCACTGGCGCGTGCCGTCTCGACGCCGTTCTGGCAGCGGCCGGAGGTGCTGCTCGCCCTCGGCCTTTATCTGGCGCTGGCCTTGGTCATCCTGCTCGTGCTGCTGTCGGTGTCGCGCAACCTCGCCCGGTTCGAGCGTCTGGCAGCCTCCATTTCGGTCGGGCGGGAGGGCAACCGGCGCTTCGAGAAGCTCAACGAGGTCCCGGAGCTTGCCGGCGTCGCCCGGCAGTTCGACGCGATGGTCGATCGCCTGCGGGGCAGCGCCGCATCGATCCGCGAGACCGCGGAGGAAAGCGCACACGCGCTGAAAACTCCGATCGGAGCTATCCGGCAATCCCTTGAACCGCTGCGCAACATCGTGCCCGAAGGGGACCGGCGGGGGCGGCGTGCCCTCGAAATCATCGACCAGTCCTGTGCCCGTCTCGGCCAACTCGTCGTCGAGGCGCGACGGGCGATCGAGGCGACCGCCCTGATGGCCGACCCGCCGATCGAGCGCATCGATCTCGGCCACGTGGTTTCAGAATTGGTCGAGGAGATGCGGGGCCCGTCCGAGGCGGCTGACGTCCATCTCGAGGCCCATGTCGAGCTTGGCGTGATCGTGCTTGGCAGCGATGAGGCCATTGAGACGATTCTTGAGAACCTCATCGACAACGCGATCGGGTTCTCGCCCTCGGGGGGCACCGTCCGCGTGGTGGTACGATCGGCGCGCCGCGGCGCCATTCTGACGGTTTTGGACCAAGGTCCGGGGGTGGCGTCCGAGAATCTCGGCCGCATCTTCGAGAAGGGCTACTCGAGCCGCCCGAACGGCGAGGCCGACATCACGGCGGCCGCCAACGAGAACTTCGGAATGGGCCTGTGGATCGTCCGGCGCAACGTCGAGGCGATGGGCGGCAGCATCCGCGTGGAGAACCGCGCCTCCAGCGGACTCGCCGTCGAAATTGTCCTCCCGCTGGCACAGGGCGACTGACGCCGCTTTCCGGCCATACCCTGGATTTCTGCCGATACGGCTATCATCCAAGTATTCATTTGTGTCATTAAAGTGCTCAAGTTGTGTTATTTCTGTGCCGGATTGTTTAGTCAGTGTCATGTTGAAGCGATCGCAAATAAACGATTGATCAACCCCCGCAATACCTTATTTTCTTCCTCGTACACAACGCGGAGGCAAGGTCATGCGAGCCGATTTCGTCGAAGAGGTCGAACGGATGATTCCGATGTTGCGGCGGTTCGCGCACTCCCTGGCACGACATGCCGCGGATGCCGACGACCTTCTGCAGGATACTTTGGAGCGTGCTCTCGGACGCGCTCATCAATTTGAGGCGGGAACCAATCTGAAGGCTTGGCTGTTCACCATCATGCGGAACCGCTTCTACACCGAGTGCCGTCGCCGCCAACGGGTTCGCGATCACGCCGAGGAGCGTCGCCTCGGCGCTGCGGACGGCGAGGACGTCGTGCTCGGTGGCCAGTTTGCCCGCGTGGAGACCGAGGAGTTCGCCTTGGCCTTTGCGAAGCTGACGAGCGAGGAGCGTTCGCTGCTGGTCATGGCGACTGTCGAGGAGCTGCCCTACGAAACGATTGCGCAGATGCTGGAAGTCGAGATCGGAACGGTTAAGTCCCGGGTCTCCCGCGTCCGCGCCAAATTGCGCAGAATTCAGGAAGGGACAGACGACGTGGCTCTCGCCCGCGTCCGCGTCCCGGTTGCCCCGGTCCATCCGCATATTGGATTGGGGGCATTCTGAACCAGTAGCCGCCCGGTTTTCGCGACCGGTCCATCCCCGTCGTTCCCCCCCCCCTGGTCCGGGAACCGGGCGGCGCCCCCAGCGTTCCTCCCCACGACTGGCACCTCCGATATGATAAGGTGGTGTCCGTGGGGAGGCGCCATGGGTGACGATCTGAATTTCGACTCCTGGGAATTGTTGTCGCCCTACGTCGACGGCGAGCTCGATGCGGTCGCCGCCGCCCAGGTCGAGCGCGATGTCCTCCTTGATCCCGAGTTGACCGTCGCCCTTGACATGCTGCGCCGCCAGAAGGCCGCTCTGCAGTGGTGGGCGCGTCGTGTCGACGCCAAGCCGATCCCACCGATCATCCGGACCATGCTCGATAACGCTCAGCGGTGCCGCTGTGGCAACGACGATTGTCACGGGGAGCAGCACTGTCCCGACTGAAAGGGTGTTAAGACCCGGTTGGACAGAGCGATTCGACTTCAGGGAGGGTGCGATGCAGGTTCGGCTCGATGGACGCAGGGCGCTGATCACCGGAGGCAGCCTCGGGGTGGGGCGGGCTATCGCCGCCCGGTTCGTTGAGGCCGGTGCCCAGGTGGTGATTGTCGCGCGCCGCCAGGAGGTTCTTGGTGAAGCCTGCGCGGCTATCGCCGAGGCGGCCGGCGCTGCCCCGACGGCGATTGCCGGAGACGTCGCCGACGTCGGCGACTGCGCCCGAATCATCCGCGACGCCGTAGCGGCGGTTGGCCCGATCGACATCCTCGTCAACAACGCCGGATCCTCGAAGCGCGGCGCGTTTCTCGAGGTCGACGACGCCACTTGGCAGTCGGACCTTGACCTCAAGCTGTTCGCCGCCATCCGCTTGGCCCGTCTGGTGGTCCCGGGGATGATCGAGCGGCGCTGGGGCCGGATCATCAACGTGCTGAACACCGGGGCCAAGGCGCCACCGGCGGAGGGCGCCCCGACCGCCGTCACCCGGGCGGCGGGCATGGCGTTGACCAAGGTGCTGGCGGGAGAGTTGGCGCCGCACAACGTTCTGGTCAACGCGCTCCTGGTCGGTCGTATCAAGAGCGACCAGTGGGTGCGCCGCCATAACGCCGGCGCCGCGTCCGGCTCGAACGCCACTCTCGACGACTATTACGCCGAGATGGCCAGTTCAATTCCGCTCGGCCGGGTCGGCGAGGCGGACGAGTTCGCCGCGGTGGCCTGCCTGTTGGCCTCGGATCTCGGCGGCTACGTCACCGGAACCGCAATCAACGTCGACGGCGGTCTCTGCCCGGTCGTGTGACCGCGGCGCGTCTCTTCTCAGCCAATGCGGATCCGGGTTCTGGTGATCGCCTCGTCCCACCCGGTGAGCAGATGCCGCCTCGTTGCCGGGGCCATGTCAGGCTCGAAACGCCGGTCCAGCACCCACGACGCCGCGACGTCTTCAAGCGATCCGTACAGGCCGGCCTGCAGTGCCGCCAGGGCTGCCGCCCCAAGGGCGGTGGTCTCCGTGACCGTTGGACGTTCCACCGGGATGGCCAGGATGTCCGCCAGGAACTGCATCAGCCAGTCGTTCTCGGACATGCCGCCGTCCACCCGCAGCGTCCCGGGCTTCACGCCGTCCTCGGCCATCGCGCGGAACAGGTCGCGGGTCTGGTAGGCGACGGATTCCAGCGCCGCGCGCGCCAGATGCGCCCGGCCGGTGTCGCGGCTCAGCCCGAACATGGCGCCCCGCGCCTCGGCGTCCCAGTAGGGCGCCCCGAGGCCGGTGAACGCCGGTACCAGGAACACTCCGCCGGTGTCCTCGACCGACCGGGCGAGCGCCTCGGTCTCCGAGGCCGAGGCGATGACGCCGAGACCGTCGCGCAGCCACTGCACGACGGCGCCCGAGACGAAGATCGCGCCCTCCAGGGCGTAGGTGCTGTGGCCGGCGATCCGGTAGCACAGCGTGCTCAGCAGCCGATTGGACGATCGCACCGGGGCGTCCCCGGTGTTGAGGATAACGAAGCAACCGGTGCCATAGGTCGACTTGATGTCCCCTGGGCGGAAGCAGGCTTGGCCGACGGCTGCCGCCTGCTGGTCGCCGGCAACCCCCAGCACCGGCAGGCGGCGGCCGAGCACCGCGGTGTCGGTCTCGCCGAAATCGGCCGCGCAGTCGCGGATCTCCGGCAGCAGGGACGCCGGGACGCCGAACACCTCAAGCAGCCGGTCGTCCCAGGCGCTGGTGGTCAGGCCGCACAAATTGGTGCGGGCGGCGTTGGTGGCGTCGGTGACGTGGACCCGGCCGCCGGTCAGCCGCCAGATCAGGAAGCTGTCGACGGTGCCGAACGCCAAGGCGCCGCACGCGGCGCGGTCGCGGGCGCCGTCGACGTGGTCGAGGATCCAGGCAATTTTGGTCGCGGAGAAGTAGGGATCGAGAAGCAGGCCGGTGCGCTCGGTCACCAGGTCCTCGACCCCGTCGTCCCGCAGCCGGGCGCAGACCCCGGACGTGCGCCGGTCCTGCCAGACGATGGCGTTGTGGATCGCCTTGCCGGTGAGACGGTCCCAGACGATTGTGGTCTCGCGCTGGTTGGTGATGCCGATCGCTATGATCGCAAGACCGGCGGCCTCGGCGCCGTCGATGGCCTCGCGGGTAACCGCCAGAGTGGCCGACCAGATCTCTTCGGGATCGTGCTCGACCCAACCGCTCGCCGGGTAGATCTGGCGGAACTCGCGCTGGGCAATGGCGGCGATCGATCCGTCGGCGCGAAACGCGATCGCCCGGCTGCTGGTCGTGCCCTGGTCGATGGCGATGATCGCCCGTGTCTGCGGCATACCGGCCTCCCTCGTCGTTTCGCTGCACCACGATCCCGGGAGATCCCAGTGGCAGTCGTTCGTGTGTTTTCGATTGAGAAAGAAAATCGAAACCGTCTACCCTTTTCCAGCAAAAAGAAAACGAGACTTGGCCATGGACAAGGCGACCCGGCGGCGCGGCCGCATCAGGGAGATCGTGACCGAGCGGGGGTTCGCCTCGATCGATGAACTGGTGCAGATGTTCGCGGTAACGCCGCAGACCATCCGGCGCGACATCAACCAACTCGCCGAGCGCGGTGAACTGAAGCGCTATCACGGCGGGGCCGGCCTCTCTTCCAGCGTCGAGAACGCCCCCTATGACCGCCGTCGCCTGGCGTTCGACGATGAGAAGCAGGCGATCGGCCGGACGGTGGCATCCGAGATCCCCGACCACTCGTCTCTGTTCATTAACATCGGCACGACCACAGAGGCGGTGGCACGGGCGCTGCTGGACCATTCCGGCCTGCGGATCATCACCAACAATCTCAATGTCGCCCAGATCCTGACCGGCAACCCGAGCTTCGAGGTGATCATCGCCGGTGGGGTGGTGCGGAACCGGGACGGCGGGATCGTCGGCGAGTCGGCGACCGACCTGATCCAGCAATTCCGGGTCGACATCGGCGTCATCGGCATCAGCGGCATCGCCGAGGACGGCTCGCTGCTGGATTTCGACTACCGCGAGGTCCGGGTTGCCCAGGCCATCGTGCGCAACTCCGAGAAGGTGTTCCTCTGCGCCGACAGTTCCAAGTTTGGCCGCAAGGCGATGGTTCGGCTCGGCCACATCGGCC
>CAYNFA010000002.1:0-26377 GCA_964396345.1 uncultured Thalassobaculum sp. | reverse complement strand
TGTCGAACCGTCCCGACGCCCCGTTCACCGTGGTGGCCTGGACCTCGCGGTCGAGTGTGGCGGTCACCGTGGTCAGTCGGGTTGCGTTCCAGATCGCCCGTACCCCGGTCGCGAGGCCCTCGGACGTCGAGAGGCGCGGGTCGTCGTACTCCAGCGAGAGATAGCCGATGCTGGCCTGCAGGGTCAGCAGTCCGGTCAGGTTGGTGGAGACTCCGCCGTCGACCCGATAGCCTTCAGCGTCCCGCTTCAGCCCGTTCCGGTCGGTGCTGTTGTCGTAGGTCCACTGGATCAGCGCGCCGCGGGTGAACAACTCGGTATCCGGCGAGACGTCGTAGGACAGCCGGACCGCCTGCTCGGTCTCGACCCTGTCGCGGTCGCCATTGTCGATCGAGCCGCCGACAGAGTCGGTGTCCTCGTAGCTGAAATCGCGCGCAATCAGCTCGACTCCCGCACCGAGGCGATTGAAGCGGTGTTTGTATCCGAGCTTGGCCTCGCCGCGGTAGTAGATCGTCGGCTCGGTGCCGTTGACGTCATCCGGCGAACTGCGGTCCTCGTGCAAGCGGGTGAAGCTGGCGCTCCCCTGAACATTGCCGTCGGCGATCACGTCGTAGTTGCCGCCGACCGAGGCCGACGCGTCGACGAAGTTCTCGTCCGTTTCGGAAGCGTAGACGCCAAGATTAGCGTTTACGCCGGCGTTCCAGCCGCCACGGGTGCCGATCGACTGCACCCTCACCCCCGGCGTTACGTAGGTGATGAAGTCCCCGGTCTCGTTGTTTTCGGTCGCAAAGACGTTGCTGTCGTAAGCTCCCGCAAGCGCGATGGACGGGTAGATGAACACGTTGCCCTGCCGGAAGCCGACCGGGTCGAATTCCGGCCGCTGGCGCTCCTTTACCGGGAGGTCCTCCATCCGGCCCGCGTTCTGTGCCTGCGCCGGGACGACTGTCGCAGCCAGAAGGCAGCCGGACATCGCCACCGGCAACAGAAATCCCGACCGGGCGAGTTTTTCATTCATAGCCGACGCTCCATCACGACTTCGACAAGCAAGGTGCCCTGAAACCGGCAGTCATGCAACGCAAGGGCGTGCCGGTCACACTCCACAACTCCCGCTCCGGCGACGCCGCCGCGTCGGCGGTCGCGGCCTCTCGTGCCAAGACCCGGAGCATGCTGTTCCCGAATCGATCCGGATGCGCCGACCACAACCAGGCAAACACCGGTTGTCACGCGCCGGCACCCCCCTGTTGGACAATCCCCAAGACGGCGCAGAAATCAAGGAAAATCCGTGCATTCGGGAAGTCATCCCCACGGTTTTCGCGAGCCTGTGGCGACCATGCACCGCTGTTGCCGGTCGTGTCCCGGGGAGCGGGTGCAACAGGCGTCTGGTCGCCGCGATCGCCGGCAGGTTGCCGCGCGGCGGCCATCCTGCGAGTTCCGGCAGGCAGACCACGGGATCATCACCCATGGTGGTCTTGGTTTTGCTGTGCATGCCGCTGACGGACGCTAGACGCGAAAGCACGGGGTCAGGATGCAATCATTGGTGCTGAATCGACCCAAAACAACCACGCCGACCGACCTGGCCACCTCGCTGCCGGTGATTGAGCAATACGAGGATGATTACGGAAAGGCCGGTCTCGCGGGCGTACTTGGCTGCATAAAGGCCGGCCCAGCCGGCGCCAATGACGATGAGATCGACACTGTTTCTCATTGAGATGGCCGCGGCCTCGATTTCTTCTCCAACAGCGTGCGCAGTTCTTCATTGCGTCGATCATCGTCATCGCCGAGCTACACCATCATCGGGGATGTGACCCTGCGGTTGCCGCCGGAGCCCCGCACGACCAGAACGCTGGAAGCGTAAAGTCCCGCCAAAATTGGCGCTCTCTTCCGAAGCGCTCGCCGGGCCACGACCGACCACAGCTTGATCACTGGCTGGCGGCCCGCAACCACCGCTAACTATTCGGAGTTTGCCAGGGATGGACGCCGCGGCTTCTCGCGGCGTCGGGCCAAAGCCACCGCGGTACCCTACTGGCGGGGGCGCCGGAACAAGTGAGAGCACCATGTCGTTGTCAGACGCCTACTCGTCCGGCGCGAGCGTGGACTATGATCGCGCCAAGCAGGCCACGCCGATCATTGCCCCGCGGCCCCACGTTACGCCGCTTCGCATCGCCATCACCAGCGTGTTCGGCGATCCGCTGGAGGCCGCGACCTGGTCCGGGGCTCCGAGCAACCTTGCGCAGAAGCTGCGCGACCTCGGAGCCGAGGTCGCCGGCGTTCATCCCCGCATGCCGCGTCACCACGCGATGTGGAGCGCCTGGCGCCACCTGGTCCTGACGGGCGGGCGCTCGCTGAAGTGGGAATCGGTCATGCGCGACCCGGTCGTGCGGCTGTCGCGGGCGGTGACCGTCGCGCAGGCGGTCCGCGATCTAGGCGTCGACCGGGTCCTGCATACCGGCACCCTGGACCTGCCGGCACCGTCCAGCGAGGGCGGCGTCAGCCACTACCTGTACTGCGACCATACCTGGGACCTGGCGGTGCGTTACCGCCCGGAGCGCCACTACCGCGAATCGCGGGGGGTGCAGCGCTACGAGGAGATGGAGCGCCGGGCCTACGCCTCGACGCGGCACATCTTCACCTTCGGCCGGTATGTCCGCGACAACCTGATCGAGCACTACGGCGTGTCGCCCGAGCGTGTGACCGCCGTCGGTTCGGGCATGGGCCGCATCCGGCCGCATCACGGTCCGAAGGACTACATCCACGGTCCGCTGATCTTCATCGCCAAGCATCTGTTCGTCGAGAAGGGCGGCCCGCTGGCCATCAAGGCCTTCCGGCTGGCGCGCCGGCGTCGTCCTGACCTCCGCCTGGTGGTGGTCGGCAACGACCGCTGGCGGTCGATGATCGGCGACGAGCCCGGCGTGCACGTGGTCGGGCACCTGCCGTGGGCGTCCCTCGAGGCGCTGATCCACTCGGCCTCGCTGCTGGTGCAGCCGATGCTGAACGACCCCTGGGGCCAGGTCTACCTGGAGGCCATGGCGTCGCGGACGCCGGTCCTCGGGCTCGACCGCAACGGGTTGCCTGAGATCACCGAGAACGGCCGGCACGGATTTCTCGTCCCCGACGCCGATCCGTCGCTCGTCGCCGAGGCCATCCTCGACGCCGTCGACGATCCGGACCGGCTGGACCGGATGGGGCGCAGCGGCCAGCAGCACGTCCTCGACACCTACTCCTGGGACCGGGTCGCCCGCGCCGTCACCGACGTGCTCGGCCGCGAGCGCCCGTGACCCTCAGGGCCCGACCCCCTTCATTCAACGGAGACGCAGACATGTCCGACAAGGTCGCCCTCATCACCGGCATCACCGGCCAGGACGGCGCCTATCTCGCCGAGCTGCTGCTGCAGAAGGGCTATCACGTGTACGGGGTGAAGCGGCGCTCGTCGTCTCTCAACACCGGGCGTGTCGACCATCTGTACCGTGACCGTCACGAGGGCGACGTCCGGTTCATGCTCGAGTACGGCGACATGACCGACTCCACCAACCTGATCCGGATCGTCGAGCAGGCGCGCCCGACCGAGATCTACAACCTGGCCGCCCAAAGCCATGTCCAGGTCAGCTTCGACTCGCCGGAATACACGGCGAACGTCGACGCCCTCGGCACGCTCCGGCTGCTCGAGGCAATACGGATCCTCGGGATGAGCAAGGACGTCCGGTTCTACCAGGCGTCGACCTCGGAACTGTTCGGGAAAGTCCAGGAGACGCCGCAGAAGGAAACCACGCCCTTCTACCCCCGCTCGCCCTACGCCGCCGCCAAGCTGTACGCCTACTGGGCGACGGTGAACTACCGCGAGGCGTATGGCATGCACGCCTCAAACGGCATCCTGTTCAACCACGAGAGTCCGATCCGCGGCGAGACCTTCGTCACCCGCAAGATCAGCCGGGCGGTCGCCGCGATCGAACTCGGGCTGCAGCGCTGCCTGCACCTCGGCAACATCGATTCCCAGCGAGACTGGGGTCATGCCCGCGACTACGTCGACGGTATGTGGCGGATCGTTCAGCAGGACGAGCCCGATGACTTCGTGCTGGCGACCGGCGAGACCCACACCGTGCGCGAGTTCGTCGAACGCGCCTTCCATTGCGTCGGCCGGCCGATCGAATGGCACGGCAAGGGCGTCGCCGAGAAGGGCCGGTGCCAGAAGACCGGCGACGTCGTCGTGGCGATCGACCCGGCCTATTTCCGCCCGACCGAGGTTGACCTGCTGCTGGGCGATCCGACCAAGGCGCAGACCAAGCTCGGCTGGCGCCACACCACCACCTTCGAGCAGCTGGTCGTCGAGATGGTGCAGTCCGACATGCGCGCCCTGCGCCGGGAGGTGCTGACCAATGCCTGAGCAACTGTATGATCTCGGCGGCAAGCGGGTCTGGGTCGCCGGCGACCGCGGGATGGTCGGATCGGCGATCGTCCGCCGCCTGGCGTCGGAGCCCTGCCAGATCGTCCGGGCGCCGCGTGGCGAGGTCGACCTGACGCGGCAGGACCAGACCGAGGCGTGGATGGCCAGCGCCCGCCCGCAGGTGGTGTTCCTGGCTGCGGCAAAGGTTGGCGGGATCCACGCCAACGATACGCATCCGGCCGAATTTCTCTATCAAAACATGATGATAGAGGCCAATATCATCCATTCTGCGAGGCGCTTCGGGGTCGAGAAGCTGCTGTTCCTCGGCTCGTCCTGCATCTACCCCCGCATGGCGACCCAGCCGATCACCGAGGACGCCCTGCTGACCGGACCGCTGGAGCCGACCAACCAGTGGTACGCCGTCGCCAAGATCGCCGGCATCAAGCTGTGCCAAGCCTACCGGCGCCAGTACGGCAGCGACTACATCTCGGCGATGCCGACCAACCTGTATGGGCCGGGAGACAATTTCGACCCCGTCGGCAGCCACGTGGTGCCGGCCCTGCTGCTGAAGGCGCACAAGGCCAAGCTCGACCGGGCCCGCTACATCGATGTCTGGGGAAGCGGCCGACCGTTGCGGGAGTTCCTGCATGTCGACGACCTCGCCGACGGCGTGGTCCGGCTGATGACCCACTACTCCGGTGAGGACTTCGTCAACGTCGGCGCCGGCTATGACCTCACCATCATGGAGTTGGCCGAACTGGTCTGCGAGGTGGTCGGGTTCTCGGGGGCGATCCGCCACGACTCCTCCAAGCCCGACGGCACGCCGCGAAAGCTTCTCGACGTCAGCCGGATGCGAGCGCTGGGCTGGGCCCCGAAGATCGATCTGCGGACTGGGTTGAAGCAGACCTACGAGTGGTTCCTGGAGCACCCGAACGAGATCCGGATCCCCGTGCATGCCGCCAACTGACCGGGCCGACGCGCTGGCCGTCGCGCACCTGCGCGACGGCCTCGCGGCGCGTTCGCTGCGTGGTGGTGCGGTGACGATGCTCGCCCAGGTCGCCAAGACCGCGCTGCAGTTCGGCTCGGTGGCGGTGCTGGCGCGCCTGCTCACGCCTGAGGCGTTCGGGCTGGTGGCGATGGTCGCCGTCATCCTGATGTTCCTCGAGCACTTCAAGGATCTCGGCCTGTCGAGCGCGACGGTGCAGCGCGAGGACATCTCGCACGGCCAGGTCAGCGGGCTGTTCTGGGTCAACGCCGGCCTCGGCGTTGTCGCCGCCGCCGTCGCCTGCGCGCTGGCGCCCGCGGTCGCCGCGCTCTATGGCCGCCCGGAGCTGGTTGCGATCATGCTCTGGCTGGCGATCGGGTTCGTGTTCAGTGGGCTCGGCACGCAGCATCTGGCGCTGCTGCGCCGGCAGATGCGCTTCTCGGCGCTGGCCGGGGTGCAGTTGGTGGCCGAGATCGCCGGGCTCGGCGCCGCCGTCGCGTCGGCGTTGCTCGGCGCCGACTACTGGGCGCTGGTGATCCAGCGGTTGGCCTGGGCGGCGGTGCTGACCGCCGGCGCGTGGATCGCCTGCCGCTGGCGGCCGGGGCTGCCTCGGCGCGGCCAGGGTTTGCGACCGCTGCTCGGCTTCGGCGGCAACATCACCGGAGCCAACCTGATCAACTTCGCGACCCGCAACCTCGACCAGATCCTGATCGGCTGGTGGTGGGGGTCGACGGCGCTCGGCCTCTACGAGCGCTCCAGCAAGCTGCTGAGCACCCCGCTCAACAACCTCAACACGCCGCTGTTCGCGGTGGTCATGCCAACCCTCAGCCGTCTCGCCGGCGACCCGGTCGCCTACCGCAGGGCCTACCTGCAGACGCTCGAGAAGCTGGTGATGGTGACGGTTCCGTTCGCCGCCATCCTGGTCACCGAGCCGGAAGCGGTGGTGCGGTTGCTGCTCGGGCCAAACTGGTCGGAAGCGGCGCCGATCGTCGGCTGGCTCGGCGTGGCGGCGCTCTACCAGCCGGCGACCTACACCTGCAGCTGGCTGTTCATGTCCCAGGGCCGATCCCGCGAGATGCTGCACTGGGGGCTGATCGGCTCCACGCTGACGACGATCGCCATCGTCGCGGCGATACCGTACGGACCGGCGGCGGTGGCCGCCAGCTACAGCCTTTCCGGCATGGTGGTCCGGATCCCGGCGCTGTTCTGGATGGTCGGCCGACGGGGGCCGGTGACGACCCGCGACCTCTACATGGCGCTGCTGCCGTCGGCGGCGATCGGCGCGGCGATCATCGTGGTGGTCAGCCAGAGCCACCGCGTCGCCGGGCTCGACGATCTCTCCACCCTCGCCACCCTCGGGCTCGCGCTGCTGGCGGCCGCAGTCATCGCGATGGCGTGCTTTGCCGCGATCCCGCGGAGCCGGCGCGCGCTCGTCGAGCTGGCGCGACTGCCCGCCATGATGCTGCACCGGGAGCGTTCTGCATGAAGGCTGTGATCACCAACTCGGTCCCTCTCAACACCGGCGATGCGGCTATCCTGCGCGCCACCATTGCGATCCTGCGGTCGGCCTATCAGGAGCGGGACCTCGAGGTCGTCGTGTACGGCGAGCAGACCGACATCGCCGGCCGGCTCTACCCGGACTTGGCGTTCCGCCGGTCGCTGCACGGGCAAGTCGCCGAGTGGTGGGGCTGGGGCGACAAGCTGGCGGCGGTCGCGCTGCTGGCGATCGCCTGGGCGTCGCGGTTCGGCTGGGGACGGCGCCTTACCGGGCTGCTGCCTGAAGGGCTGCGGGCCGGTATCGAGGAGTACCGGACCGCCGACATGGTGGTCTCGTCCGGCGGCACCTATCTGGTGCCGCACTACCGGCTGGCGCCGAAGCTGTTCGACTTCGCGCTCGCGCTCGCTCTCGGCCGTCCGTTGATCCTGTTCACCCAAAGCCTCGGCCCGTTTGTCGGCGCCCGGCAGCGCTGGGTTCTGCGGCTCCTGCTGTCGCGCGCGACCCTGATCCTTGTGCGGGACGAGCGTTCGCTCGGCCACCTGCGGAACCTCGGTGTGCCGGCCGGCCGTGTGCGGCTGTGCGCCGATGCCGCCTTCGCGCTCGCGTCCCCCCCGGGCGAGGGCCGGCGCCGGGCGCCGTCGTCCAACGGCCTTCGGATCGCCGTATCGGTCCGGGACTGGCCGCACTTCACCAACGTCCGCTCGCGCCAGGGCATGGCCCAGTTCACCGACGCCATGGTCAAGCTCGTGCAGATGCTGGTCGACAAGTTCGGCGCCGAGGTCACCTTCCTGTCGACCTGCCAGGGCATCGAGGAGTACTGGACCGACGATTCCCGACTGGCGCGCGCGATCGAGGACCGCTTGACCGGGACAGCCCGGTCGCGGGTCCGGGTCGACGCGCGCTTTCACACGCCGGAGGCGCTGCGCGATCGTTATGCCGGGTTCGACGTCGTGGTGGCGACCCGCATGCACGCAGCGATTCTGGCGCTGTGCGCCGGCACGCCGGTGATGGCGCTGGCTTACGAGTTCAAGACCGCCGAATTGTTCGGCCGTCTCGGGTTCGCCGGCATGGTGCCTTCGATCGAGGGGATCGACGGTTCCACCCTGTGCGCCACCTTCCGTAAGGTTCTGCTGCGCTGGCAGGTGTGCGGTGACGAGATCTGGGAAAAGGTCGCCACCGAGGAGCGGGCGTCGCGCTCGGCCGGCGGGCATGTCCGGGCGGCGCTTGCCGCCGCACCGGCGTGAGAGAGGGCGGCATGAGGATCGCGATCTTCGTCAGCGAGTTCCCGGCGCTCAGCGAAACCTTCGTGATGCGTCAGGTCGTGGGGCTGATCGAGCGTGGCCATGACGTCACGGTGTTCGCCGACCGGCCGCGCAGCGAGCCAATGACGCACGCCGACTTCGAGCGCCATGGTCTCGCCGCGCGGACCCGCTACCTGGCCATGCCGTCGAGCCGCGTGCTCCGGGTGTTGCTGGCGTTTGGCCACCTGTTGATGGTGGGACCGCGTCGAACGCCGGCGTTGCTGCGATCGTTGAACGTGTTTCGCCACGGCCGGGACGCCGCAAGCCTGCGGCTCTTCTTCTGGGCCGTGCGTCTGCTGCGCCAACCTCGGTTCGACGTGCTGCACTGTCATTTCGGCCCGGTCGGCGGAATGGTCGTGACGCTGCGCAACATCGGCGCCGTCCAGGGCAGGCTCGCCACCACCTTCCACGGCGCCGACCTGACCGCCTGCCTGCGCGATCGGCCCGAGCGCTATCGCGATCTGGTGCGCAGCGGCGACCTCTTCCTGCCGATCTCCGAATATCTGCGCCATCGGCTTCTGGCGCTCGGCTGCCAACCCTCGCGTCTCGCGGTTCTGCGCATGGGCGTGGACCTCGATCGGTTCGTCGAGCGGCCGCGCAGCCGGATCGCCACCGGCCCGCTGAGCGTGCTCACTGTCGGTCGGTTGGTCGACAAGAAGGGTGTGGCGGACGGCCTGAGGGCGGTCGCGGCGGCGCGCCGGCGCGGCATCGAATTGCGCTACACCGTCATCGGCGACGGCCCGCTGCGCGGCCGGCTGGAGGCGCTCGCCGGCGAACTCGGGATCGAGGACTCGGTGAGCTTCCTGGGTTGGCGCCTGCAGGACGCCATCGTCGAGGCGCTGTACGATCACGATGTGCTGCTGGCTCCCAGCATCACCGCCCCGGACGGCGATCAGGAGGGCATTCCGATCACCCTGATGGAGGCGATGGCCACCGGCATGCCGGTGGTTACCACCCGCCACAGCGGCATCCCAGAACTGGTGGAAGACGGGGTGTCGGGGTTGCTCGCGGACGAGGGCGATTACGCCGCTCTGGCCGATGCGCTCAAGCGGATCTCCGACTCGCCGGAACTGGCGCGCTCGATCGGTCGCGCCGCCCGGCTCCGGGTGTCGGAGATCCACGACGCGGATGCGCTCGACGAGCAGCTCGACCGTCGGCTGCGGACCCTGGTCGGGGCCGCCGCCTGATCGTCAGCCGTTCAAGGGGCTGCCGTCGTCATCGGCCGATGGGGCGCCGGCCTTGATCCGCAGCCGTCCGCTCCGGTCGACCCACAGCCGGTGGTCTCCGATGCGGAGCAGATCGTTGCTGTCCCAGCTGGCGCCAAAGGTCGCGTTGCCGCCGGCGATCGGACCGACGACCGCGATCCTGCCTTCCGGCTCGACCGCGCCGACGCAGCCGATCAGGGCCGCCCGCGAGCCCTCCGGCCCTTCGATCTTCGCCAGCCCGGCGCGCTTGGCCTTGCCGCCGCCGCGACCGGTGCAGCCGACCATCGTCAACTCGTCGGTGACATAGGCGCTCAGCAGGTGGGTCTGATTGAAGACCGAGTACGAGGTGCAGCCGACCAGGGTGCCGCGGACCAGAAGCCGCATGCCGGCGCCGCCTTCCTCGAAGCTGCTCGCCTGCTGATGATTGTTCTCGAACCCGCAGTGCGACAGCAACCCGCAGCCGCGGTCGGCGATCAGGCCGTACTTGCCGTTGAGCAGGAAGTAGCAGCCCTGGAAGCCGACATCCTCGGCGCCGTTGATCATCGCCACGCCGTGCACGCGGTTGCCGCCGAACACGCAGCCAAAGAAGTGGACTGCCGACAGAACCGTGTCCTCCGCACCGTGCGAGAGCGTGACGCCGTTGCCGCGGTTGTCGCGGAAGTAGGAGTTGAAGACCTGACCCTCGAACACGTTGCCGGTCATCCGGCAGCCATCGCCGCCGCAGCCCTCGACGATCACGTCGCGCAAGCAGAAATTGTAGATATATCTGCCCCGCCTGACGCAGGTCAGAACCAGCCCGTGTGACTCCCGGCCGTTGCCACGGATCTCCAGGCCGTCGATCCGCAGATACCGCATGACCGAGTTGCTGACCACCTCGATGATCGGGTCGGCGCTGCGGATGTCGGAGACGATGCGGACCCCTTTGGCCTGGACCACGCAGGCGCGCGTCACGTTGCCGTGCGGGCGGTCGCGGGTCTCGACCCGGATCGGCCGGGTCACGCGGTAGACCCCGGGGGGAATCACCAGCACCCCGCCGTTGCGGTCGCGGATGCCGGCGTCGAGCGCCGCCTGCAGGGCGGCGGTGTCATCGGCCCGTCCGTCGCCGATCGTGCCGAACGCCGACGCGTTCAGCAGACGATCGCTGCCGGCCAAGGGTGAACGGGGCTCCCGAACCACACTGGCGGCACAGCCGGTGCCGGCGAGCAGGCTGCCGGCCAGGACGGTCCCGGCGAGGACGCCGCGTCTATGCAAGACCTTCAAGTTCCCTCCTCACGAAGCTCGGGACAGGATCTGGCGGTACAGTGACTGGTAGCGCTGGGCCACCACGTCGATCTCGAACTCCCGCTCGGCGCGGGCGCGCGCCTTGCCGCCGAGGGCGGCGTTGCGCGCACCGTCCTCGATGCACCAGATGATGCCGTTCGCCAGGCTCTCCACGCTGAACGGCTCCGCCAGGTAGCCGGAGATCTCGTGCTCGACGATGTCGATCGGCCCGCCGCTGGCAAACGCCACAACCGGTGTCCCGCAGGCCATCGCCTCGATCAGGGTCTTGCCGAAGGCCTCCTGTTCAGACGGGACCACCATGACGTCGCAGGCGCTGTAAAGCTTGGCCAGCGCCGCGTCGTCGGTCAGCTTGCCGACCGACCGGATGGGGATGCCGAGGTCGGCGATACCGGCCGGTGGGGTGCCGCCGAACACCACCAGTTCGACCCGGTTCGACCAGCCTGTCCTGGCCAGCAGGTGAACGGCCTCGACCATGTGATGGAATCCCTTGCGGGGATCGTCGGTGGCGTCGATGGCGCCGAACAGGATGTGCTTGCGGTCGGCCGACAAGCCCCACTCGGCCTTGGCGGTGATCGGGTCGTAGGGCCGGAAGCAACCGGTGTCGATGCCGTTGGGAATCACCTCGACCGGCGTGTCCTCGAACAGCCCGCTGCGGTGCACGCAGCCGGCCAGCCAGGAACTGATCGGCACCAGCCACAGATCCATGCCCCGCCAGGCGCCCTGCTTCTGCAGCCACATCCGGCGGCTGAGATCCTGCTCGTCGGTCGATCGCAGCTGCGGGCAGCTGCCGCAGGCGGTCGCGTAGCGCTCGCAGCCGGCGGTGTAGTGGCAGCCGCCGGTGAACGCCCACATGTCGCGCAGCGTCCAGACCACCGGGTAGGGGATGTGACGCAGGGCGTCGACCGACATGAAGCCGCCGCCGGTCCAGTGAACGTGCACGATCTGCGGCTCATGGGCCTGCACGGCGCGATCGATACGGTTGGGCAGCCAGCCGAGCGTCCAGTAGGATTCCTCGGTCTTGCGATAGCCGCTCAGCGGCAGCACGTCGAGCCGGCCACGCATCGCGCTGGTCAGTCGGTGAAAGCGGTGCGGCGGCTCGCTCACCGTCGGGTCGTCGCTGTATTTGCGACCGACGAGCATCCGAGAGTCGACGCCTCGGCGGGTCAGCGCCTGGTGCAGCCAGAAGGTGCCGCGCGCGGCACCTCCCCGGATGTCGAACGTGCTGAGGTGGAGAACCTTCATTGTTGGCGCCATCCAGCTTGGATCGCCGGCAGCCTCAGCTCCTCGGGGACCGTTCTTCGAGTTCGCAGCGACCGGGATGCCGTCCGCTGATGCAGTATCGAGATGACGCAGGCGAGATAGAGGACCGTCCAGGTTTTCGGTGAGACGTAGGCTCCGGAGGCCTGCCCCAGCAGAGTCCAGATGCTCCAGCAGAACAGGATGCTGGGCGCGTTCAGGGCGCGCAGGAAGAAGGTCAACCCGGCCAGGACGATCACGCCCCAGACGGCGCCGAGATAGATCCAGTGCGTCCAGAAGTAGTTGGTGAGCGCGTACTTGGCGCTCGCGAACTCGTAGTCGGTGATCAGATTTCCACCCTGGGCGTAGATCTGCCGCACCAGGCCGTCAATCAACGTCTCGCCAGTCAACCCTATGCCGGCGAGTGGCTTGTCCTGGATGACCGAAAAGGCGACCAGGGCAGGTGCTGTGATCCGCGAGAAGAAGCTCGGATCGGTGCCGGCCTGGATCTGCGAGATGCGTTCGGAATAGACGCTGAGACCGACGATCATCGCGACGAAGGTCAGGACAATCGCCGCGCCGACCGCCACCATTCCCCGGCCCAGGTCGTAGGAGGCACGGCGTGGGGTTTGCCGCCGGGGCGCCAGGAACATCTCGTAGGGGATCAGCAGCGCCAGTCCCAGGACCAACGTCGGTCCACGGAGCAACACGAACGCGGCGGCGAACATCATGCCGTAGCCGACCAGCTTCCAGCGCCACTCGGACAGCACGTACCAGCAGAACGCGTACAGCACGAAGCCGAAGGTGACCGCCGAGGGCTCCGAGGTGAAGACCTTCGGGCGAATCGTTCCGTACAGCATGACGTCGCGCTCGTCCGAGGCGTAGACCCCGAAGTCGTAGATGATGCCGCGCACCATGTCGCTGAAGGCCCGGAACGGATCGACGTAAACCTCGAGCGCGCTGCCGACCAGGATGAACACGCTGAACCATCCGAAGAGCGGGGCGATCCTGCTCCGCTCGTACATCAGCATCGTCACGTACAGGCCATAGCCGATGAAGAAGGAGTAGGAGAGCTGGATCAGGCCGGTGGTGCGCTTGCCGAGAAACGATATGTCGGCGGCCGACAGGATCGATCCGAGAAACAGCGCTATCACCATCAGCAGCGCGCCGATCTGGTTGTCGCGCAGCCGGTGCATGTTCTTGACCAGCAACACGATGCCGGCGATCCCGGAGAGCGCCGAGGGGACCGGCACGTTGGCCGACAGCCGGATGTCGAGGCCGAGATAGATGCCGATGAAGTACAGCAGCAGCAGCGCCGTATCGAAGCTGTCCGGCGCGGCCGTGGCGCGTTGCAGGGGATAGGGAAAGCTCATGGCGCGCCGATCGAAGCGGCCAACTGCCGGCCGCGGTCGCTCCAGTCGAACCGTTCGGAGCAGGCCTGGTAGGCCCTGGTGTGCAGGCGGTTCAGAAGGTTGAGGTCGTCGAGCGCCGCCAGCACTCCCTTCGCCAGCGGGCGGTGGTCGGCGAAGGTCAGCATGCTCACGTCAGGCGTCAGCGGGGTGCCGGCTACACTGCCCTCCAGGGCGGCGATCGGCAGCCGATTGAAAACGTAGTCCAGCACCTTGAGCTTGAAGCCGCCGCCGAGCCGCTCCGCCACCACCGCGATGCGGGAGGCGTCCATGTGCGGCGTGATGGCCTCGACGCGGCCGACCAGGCGGGTGGCGGTGAGGCCGGGGCGCAGGCTCTCGAAGAATTTCGGGTCGCCCGATCCGACAATCTCCAGCTCGGCTCCGGCGGCCGCGAAAATCGGGTCGGCGGCGGTCAGGAAATCCTGCAGGTTCATCTGCTTGGCGATCCACTCGAAGCTGCCGACGATGATCGCGCGGCGCGGGATCGCGTCGGTGATCCGGCGTTCGGCGAGGCGGCGCCCCTGGTAGCCCGGCGGCATGACGATCACCGGCTTGTCGCCTGCCCGTGTCTGGAACCGCTCGGCATCCTCCGGGGTGATGGCGGTAACGAGGTCGGACGCGTCGATCATCCGGCGTTCAAGTCCGCCTGCCTTGCGGGCGTCCCGGCGCAGCAGGGCGTTGCGCAGCGGGCTGCCGTCGGCGCTGGCGGCGATGCTGGTTCGCATGCTCTCCTCGTGATTGTGGGAGAGGTACACCAGCCTGGGGCGCCGTCGGCCGCCCCGCATGGCCCTGCCGACCGCGTCGAGTGCCCAGCCTGAGTTCAGGCCGTCGAACACCACGCAGTCCCAGTCATGGCCCTCGAGAGCGGCCGAGAGGCGGCGCTGCATCGCCGTCGACGACGACCGGTGCGCGACGTGCGGCAGGGTCGAGGCGATGCTTGTCCAGGCCGGTGGGAAGGCGTGCTGCACGAGATGCCAAGTCACCCGGCCCTCCCGCTCGCCGTCGCGGCGGTGCGATCGCTCGTTGGCGGCGCACAGCACGTGCACTTCCGCCCCGGCGTCGCCGATCGACCGGATCAGTTGGCCGGAATAGATCTTCTGTCCGTCGTGCTCCGGGGCCGGGTCGACCCAGGTGAGCCAAAGGCATCGCATCGTCGATCGCTCGCGGTTGTTCAGAACGCGTTCTTGCCGGTGAATCCCGTGAAGATCGTCATCACGATGATCTTCAGATCGAGCCAGAGGGACCAATCCTCGATGTAGGCGATGTCGTGGTGGACGCGGCGCCGGATCTGTTCGACGGTTTCGGTCTCGCCGCGCCAGCCGTTGACCTGAGCCCAGCCGGTGATCCCCGGCTTGACCCGGTGGCGGGCGGCGTACTGCTGCACCGCCTCCTGGTACAGCACCCCGCCGGCCTTGGCCGACACGGCGTGCGGCCGCGGTCCCACGATCGACATCTCGCCGCGCAGGACGTTGAAGAATTGCGGCAGTTCGTCCAGGCTGCTGGACCGCAGAAAGCGTCCGAGTCGGGTGATGCGCGGGTCGCCGCGCCGGGTCAGCTGGCTGGCGTCCGGATCGGCCATGTGGTGGTGCATGGTGCGGAACTTCCACACCTCGAAGAGCTGGTTGTTGAAGCCGTAGCGCTTCTGGCGGAACAGGATCGGGCCCTTGCTGTCGATCTTGATCGCCACCGCGATCGCCGCCAGCACCGGCAGGATCAGGATCAGGATAAGGGTTGCCAGGATGCGGTCCTCGAGCTCCTTCACCAGATAGCGCCAGCCGGTCATCGGCCGGTCGGCGAGCGCCAGCATCGGGACGTCGGCGACGTAGCGCACCCGCGGCCGCACCAGCGACAGGCCGACGCCGCGCGGGCACAGCAGCACGTCGACCGGGTACTGGTAGAGGCAACCGAGGGTCCGCAGCACCCAATCCTCCTCGGCCCACGGGATCGCGACCACCACCGTGTCGACCTCGTTGTTGCGGATGCAGCGTTCCAGCGCGTCGAGATCGACGCTGCTGGCGGTTCCCGAGAACACGTTGACCACCTGGACCCAGCGGTCGCTGCTGAGCTCGACTTGCTGCAGCAGCCGCTCGGCGTGCTCGGGATCGCCCACGACCGCGATTCGTCGGCACAGCGACTGCTCGAACACGCCGCCTCGCACCAGCGCCAGGACCAGCAGCCTGAGCGAGATCAGCGTCAGCACCGACGTCAGGAACCAGATTCCGGCCCAGACCCGCGAGTACTCGATTGAGGTCTTGGTGAAATAGCTGAGGACGATCAGCACGCCGGCGACCATCGCGCAGGCCCCGAGAAGCCTCAGGACGGCCGTGCCAGGACGCCGCAGCATCGCCATGTCATACAGCCGCATCATGCGGAACGCGTTCAGCGCCAGCACCGTGCCGAGCACCGTCACCATCGCGTAGGGCGGTGCTTCGGTGTAGGGATCGTCGAGCAGCCACAGCAGGTAGGCGATGTAGCTGCCGCCCGCCACCGCGATGGCGTCGGCCACCGCGATCAGGCCGCTTAGGACGGGCGCGGTGAACGCTACGGATGTCGGGCGGCCGGGCGCGGTGCGCGCTTCGGTCTTCAGCTTCTGCGGTCCGCGCGGCGGTCTCGTCGGCCAGGTGGTCTCGGACATCGCCTACCTCCATCGTGGCAAAGCAAACCCAGTGGCACGCCAACCCGGGTCATGCTGCATCTGCGAATTAGACACCCGGGCCGACGGATTCGCTCGTGGTCAGCCGGCGACGGGGTGTGGTCAATTTGTCACCGGAGTCGGCGCTGGCCGCGGACGGGGCGATTCGCCCAATTGGACCCGGCAGAATCGGGTCAAGGATGCCGGCGGCGAAGGCGCCGGGCGTCAGCCCGGCGGCAAACGTGGCGAGGCTTTCAGGATCGGCGAGCTGATCCCGGCGGCTCTTGACGGCGGCGGTCAGGGCGCCGGCAAGGGACACGGCGTCGCTGGTGTCGGCGGTCAGTCCCAGGCCGCGGTCACGGACCAGCCGGCCGACCAGTCCGTAGTCCTGGGCGATCACCGGCCGGCCGCGGCTCGCCGCCCACATCAGGACGCCGCTCGAACCGACGAACCGCTGGTAGGGGGCCAGAACCACGTCGCAGCGGTCGATCAGCGCAGCGATCTCGCCGGATTTCAGGAACCGCGGTTCGAGGTGCAGCCACAGGGCCGGCTGCTGGTGCCGGAGCGAGGCGATGGCGGCGTCAAGCTCGGCATGGATCGCCGGGTCGACTTCGCCGGCGACGATCACGGCCGTCCGGGAAGCGGTCGACGCGTCCAGGAGAGCCAGCGCCCGCATCAGGGCGAGCACACCCTTGCGTTCGGTCAGGACGCCGAACAGGGCGAAGAGCGTGCGACCCTCGGGCGCCCGTTCGGCCAGGTACCGATCGCCTTCCGACGGTTCGAGCGGCGGAAACGCTGGATCGACCAGTGTCACGACTTTGTCACCGCCGGGGTAGGTCGCCCGGGCGTAGGCCGGGAAGCCATCGTCGAGGCTATGGACACGTTGCACCGCGCCGCGGCGCAGCATGAGACGGTAGAGCCAGGCCTTCCGCAGGTCGCGCAGGCGCTCGCCGGTCCGGCCGGTACCGTGCCGGTAGTGCACCGACGGCCGGAACAGAATGCCCGATACGGCGCGTCCGCGACCCATGGGAAGACCGAGGGCGAGCGGCAGGGTCAGATGGTCGAGTTCCAGGAACAGCCCGTGCCGGCCGCCGGTTCTGTCGAGGTACCGGCGCATCGTCCACCAGCGCGCGAGGCCGCTGACAGCAAGCCGGCGATGGGTGCAGAGCGCCACCTCGCGCTCGGACAACGCCAGTACCGACAGGCCCGGCACCGGATTGGCGGCGAAGGAGGCCCGCAGCGCCTCGGCGACCGTCGGCGCCACCACGAAGGTCAGGCGGGGCGCCGGTTCGCTGTGGCGCACCCGGGCTGCCAGGTGCTCGAGCCACTCCCGGCCGTGGCCCCGGGGCGCCGGCTCGAGCACCACCAGGTCAGGCGCCGCGGGCGCTTCCCCCATCACTGGGTCCCGAGCGCGAGCCGCCGCAGGGTCGCCTCAAAGATGCCGAGCACCGCGGCCTTGTCGTGGCGCGCGATCACGAAGGCGCGCCCCCGGGCCCCGAGATCGGCGCGGCGGCGTTCGTCGATGCCGAGCGCCATCACCGCGTCGGCGAGCGCCTCGGGATCGCCGGGCGGCACACACTGGAAGGCACCGGTTTCTTCCTGGAGGCGCCACAGATGCGACCCCGGCTCGGCGGTGGCCACGAACGGCCGGCCGGCGGCCATGATTCCGTAAACCTTCGATGGCACCGCGTAGTCGGCCGCCTTGCCATCCTGCGGAACCAGATGGACGTCACCCTCGGACAAACTGTTGGCCAGTTGGCTGGTCGGCACCAGCGGAAGAAACTCGATGTTGGTCAAGCCGCGCCGCGCCGCTTCGTCGACCAGCCGGTCGGCCTCGCCGCCTTTGCCACGGACCATGATCCGAACTGCGGCGTTGCGGCGTTGCAGGATCTCGGCCAGATCGATGACCTGGTTGAGGCCCTGCTTGCGCCCGAGGTTGCCGCTGTACAGGGCCGTGACCGTGCCGTCTGCGGCGCGCTCGATCGGCTGAATGGCGGCGGCGTCGACCCAGATCGGGAGCACCTGGATCGGCGCTGTCACGCCCTGGGCGATCAGACGCTGTTGCATGTGCTCGGAGAGCACGAAGATGACATCGACGCCGTTCAGCACCCAGCGTTCCAAGACGCGCATTGCCGACAGCAGCCAGCCCTGGCTGCCCACCATGCCGAGGCCGGCCGCGAGACCGGACTGGATGTCATGCACCAGCGCCACGTGGTGGCCGTTCCGCCGGCAGGCCAGGCGGCCCAGCAGCACGCTCAGCACCGACGGGCAGAGCGACACCACCTGTCGGCTGCGGGCGACCCGCCCGGTGGCCAGCGCCGTCACGCCTCGGGCGAGGAACAGGAACTCGCCGAGCATGCGCCCGAGCGCCCCGCGGCGTTCGGGCCGCCAAGGCGGCACCCGGGTGACGGCGACGCCGTTCTGGCTTTCACGGTCCCGGCGGCCGTCGGCGTAGGACGGCGGTACCACCCCTTCAGGGTAGCTCGGCCGGCAGGTGAACACCCGCACCCGCCAGCCGGCGATCGTCAGCCACTCCGCCAGGTCGGTGCAGTACGGGGCGGAGCCGATCGGCTCCGGCCAGTAGAACTGCGTCACCATCAGGATGTCGGGGCTGGCGTGGTTCATCAGGCGGCTCGCGAGGCCGTGCGGGGGGCGTAGGGATAGATCGCGTCACCCATGCCGTAGCGCCGGTAGCCCTTGGGATCGGCATCGGACAGGATGATTCCGCGGAACCGACCACCAGCGAACGTCAGGTTCTTGATGGCGTCGATCACCACGTCGCGGGTCGGCTGGCCCCAGCGCACGACGAAGGCGATCTCCTCGGCCATGCGGGCGAGCGCCAGAGCATCCGGTCCTGCGAGCACCGGCGGGGTGTCGATGACCACCATGTCATAGTGCTTCGACAGCGTGCCGAGCAGCATCCGCAGGCGGGCGTACCGCTCGGCGGTGTTGGGGATAAGCGCGATGTCGCCGGCGAAGATCGCGTGCACGCCGGTTGCGTGGTCCCGGAACACCACCTCGTCCGGCGTCGCCATGCCGGCCAGCAGATCCCCGAGGCCGGGACTCTCGGCCCGCCCGAAGAAGCTGTGGATGGTCGGGCGGCGGAAGTCGCAGTCCAGAATGATCACGCGCAGGCCGCTGCGGGCAACCTGCCGCACCAGCGAGATCGAGATCCGCGACTTGCCTTCCTGAGGGGTCGCCGAGGTGACCATGACGACCTTGTGGGCATGGGCGTCGGGCCCGAACACCAGCCGTTCGTAGAGGTTGCCGACAGCCTGGCCGAACGGCGTGTGCGGACGGTCGGCAACACCGCCGCCGACGAACGCCAGCCGGTCGGGCGGCGGGATGACGGCGAGGACCGGCAGGTTGGTCGCTTCCTCGACCTGCCGTGAGGTGCGGAAGGTGCGGTCGAGGTTCTCGCGCATCAGCCCGGTCATCATGCCGATCAGGCCGCCGCCGATCATGCCGAGCAGCACCAGCATGGTGGTCGGGGGGTAGCTCGCCGACAGCGGGGTCGCCGCTTCCGAGATCACCACCGAGCTCTGCTCTTCGACGGTTGGATGGGAATCCGTGGCCCTCGATCGGTCCAGGAAACTGACCAGCAGCCGCCGGTCGGCCTCGGCCTGGCGTTCCAACTCGCGCAGCCGGATCGACTTCTCGTTGACCTCGCCCATGTCGGTCTGCAGTCCGTTCAGGCTGGCCCGCAGCGAGGCCACGCGGGCCCGGTTCGACTGGGCCTCGTGCCGCAAGGCCTCGACGATCTTGCCGACCTCGCTGCCGATCTTGTTCCGGATGTCGGTGATCTGGGCCCGGATGTCCCGCATCCGGGGATGCTGCGGACCGAACGTCGACCCCATCTCGGCGTATTGCCGCTCGACTTCGGCCTGACGCTGCTTGAGGGCCTGGATCAGCGGCGAGTTCACCACCTCGGGCAGCGACTGGAACGGCGTCTCGCCGCGCCGGACGCTCTCGGCCTGCGCGAGCCGCGCCTCGGTGGAGGCCCGCTCGGTCTGTGCCAGGATGAGCTGGGTGTTCAGTTCGGTCACCTGCTGGGCGGTGACCTGGTCGCTGCGGGTCTCGTACAGTCCGTTCTGGCGCCGGTACTCCTCGGTCGCCCGCTCGGAGGTCTCGACCTTCTCGCGCAGTTCAGCGATCCGTCCGTCGAGCCATTCGGTGGCGGAGTCGGTCGCCTGGACCCGGCGGATCATCTGCTGCTCGATGTAGGTGTTCGCCACCGTGTTCGCGATGCGGGCCGCGGTGTCCGGATTCTCGGACGCCGCGGCGATCGAGAGCACGTGCGAGCGCTGCAGCGGCGTCACCGAAACGCTGCTCATCACCCGGCTGACCACGATCTGGTCGATCCGCTTGCTGCGCTCCTCCTCGCTCAGAACCGTCGGTTCAGGAGCCGGTCCAAGCAGGCCCAGGCCCTGGAGGGCCCCCATGGCACTGGTCTTGACGAACGACTTCGCGTCGTTGATCGCCTGCCGCCAGGCCGGTGTGTCGCGCAGCGACGGGTTGAACTCCGGATCCTGGTCGAGCGCCAGACGATGCGCCACCTGGGCGGCGATGCTTCGCGACTGGAGTACGAAGCTCTGGCTCTGCACGACTTCCTGGTTGGCTGACATCTCCTGCAGGACGGTCGGCAGGCCGGTGACGTTCGCTCGCTCGACGCCGATCAGGACCTGGGTCTCGGATTCGTACATCGGTGTGAGCGTCAGGCAGACCGCTATGGTGAGCAGCCCGCCGGCTGCCACCGACCCGGCGATGGTCGTCCGGCGCCGCCAGAGCTTGCGGAACAGGTCCATGCCGTCGCCGTTCTCGGGCGGGGCGTAGAAGGACTCGATCCGGAAGTCAGCCGGCGACGTCGGCCGATACGGGAGTCGGGGCAGCGATGGATCGTGTGGACGCATCAGAAGTACCGTTCCCGGACTGTCACGACGTCTCCCGGCTGCACCGGGGAGTTGACGTCGACGAGCCGCTTGGCGCGGTCGGGGTCCGTGTTTCGGGTGATGAAAAACTGGTCTTCACGGGCGCGGTAGGTGAAGCCGCCGGCCAGCGCCACCGCGTTCATGACGACCATACCGTCGACATACGGGTAGCTGCCGGGATTCTGGACCTCGCCGACGATGTAGAACGGCCGGTAGGACAGAACCTGGATGTTGACCTTGGGGTCGTTCAGATACTTGGGCGACAACTCGGAGGTGATGGCGGCCGCGAGCTCGTCCGCGGTCGAGCCGCCGGCCGGCACCTTTCCGATCAGCGGCATCGAGATGTTCCCGCCGCCGTCGACGACGCGCTCACCCGTCAACTCCTCCTGTCCGAACACGGTGATCAGCACCCGGTCGCCGTTGCCGAGTTGGTAGGCGGTTTGGTGGATCGGGATGTCGGGCAAGGCATTGGAGCCGCCGGCACAGCCCGAGAGCAGGCCGACGGCGAGAACGGTACCGGCCAGCAGGGCCGCTCGTACCGAGGGCAGGACAGTGTGGTTTGCCATCTTCGTCATCTCCCTTGTGGTTATGACGTGAGCCCGAGTGCGTCGGCAGGCGCTCGTTCCGTCGAAGACCGTCTCGTCGGCCAGGTTGTTCCCGAGCCGTTGCGGGCGTGCCGGCTGGCGAGCCAGCACCAGGCGTGGGAAAGTTGGGTATCGAGGCTGTGGTAACGCGGTCGCCAGCCCAGGATCGCGCGGGCGCGGCCGGCGTCGGCGACCAGGGTCGCCGGGTCGCCGGCCCGCGCCGCTTCGACGCGCACCCGGATCGGCCGGCTTGTCACCCGGCGTGCCGCCTCGATGACCTGCCGGACCGAGAATCCCTCGCCGTTGCCGAGGTTGAAGGCGTGGGCGCCTGGCCGGTCGGCCAGCCAATGCAACGCCCGCACATGGGCGTCGGCAAGGTCGGCGACATGGACATAGTCGCGGACGCAGGTGCCGTCCGCGGTCGCGTAGCGGTCGCCGAACACCACCACTTCGGGGCGCATGCCGGCGGCCGTTTCCAGGACGATCGGAATGAGGTGGGTCTCCGGATCGTGCGCCTCGCCGATCTCGCCATCGGGGTCGGCGCCGGCGGCGTTGAAGTAGCGCAGCGCGGCCGTCCGAATGCCGTGGGCGTGCGCGAAGTCCGCGAGCACCCGCTCGGCCATCATCTTGCTGGCACCGTAGGGGTTGATCGGCTCCTGAGGGTGACCTTCGTCGATCGGGGCGTAGCGGGGCGTTCCGTACACCGCTGCCGTGGACGAAAAGACCAGGCGATTGACCCCGCCCCGGCGCATCGCGGCGAGCAGGGACAGCAGCCCGGATACGTTGTTGTCGTAGTACTTGCCCGGGTTGCCGACCGACTCTCCAGCGGCGATGTGGGCGGCGAAGTGCATCACGGCGGTAGGCCGGTGGCCGGCGATCACGGCGTCCAGCCGATCGCCGTCGCTCAACTCGCCGACCTCGAGCGGGCCCCATCGCACGGCCCAGCGGTGGCCTTGGACGAGGTTGTCATAAGCCACCGGGCGGTAGCCGGCCTGCGCCAGCGCCTTGCAGACGTGGCTGCCGATGTAGCCCGCGCCGCCGGTGACCAGGATGGTCTGCGCCATCGGTCAGCTCCGACCGTAGCTGTCTTCGAACCGGACGATGTCGTCCTCGCCGAGATACGAACCGGATTGCACTTCGATCAGATGCAGCGGGACGATCCCGGGATTCGCCAAGCGATGCGTGGCGCCCTGCGGGATGTAGGTCGACTGGTTCTCGTGGAGCAGGTGTTCTTCGCCGTTGCAGTGGATCCTGGCCGTGCCGCGCACCACGATCCAGTGCTCGGCCCGATGGTGGTGCATCTGCAGACTTAACTCGGCACCCGGATTGACCACGATCCGCTTCACCTGGAAGCGGTCGCCGGAGTCCACCGACTGGTAGGTTCCCCAGGGGCGATAGACCGTGGAATGGTGCAGCACTTCCTGCCGGTTGCCGCGGCCGAGACGTTCAACGATTCGGCCCACGCGCGATGCGGCGTCCGACCTGGCGACCAGCACCACGTCGTCGGTGACGACCACCGTCAGATCTTCGATGCCGATCGCCGCAACCAGCCGGCCGTCGGCCATGATGTGGCAGTTGCGAACCTCGTCGATCTCGACGTCGCCCTGCAATACGTTCCCGTCCGCGTCGGTCGGCCGGATCTCGTGCAGCGCCTCGTGGAGCGACTGCCAGGAGCCGACATCGCGCCAACCCATCTCGACCGGGCAGACCGCCACGCGGTCGCTCAGCTCCATGATCGCCTTGTCGATCGAGATGCTCGGGGCTGAGTGGAAGGCGGCGGAGTCCAGTCGAAAGAAGTCGAGATCGGAGCGGCCGTCGACGAGCGACTTCTCGCAGGCGGCGAGCAGCGCCGGTTGCAGACGGCGCACCTCGTCGAGGAACGGCCCGACCGGCAAAAGGAACATCCCGCTGTTCCAGAAGTACCGTCCGCTCTTGGCGAAACGCTCGGCGGTTTCGGCGTCCGGCTTCTCGACGAAGCTCCGCACGCCGAGCGCGCCGTCGGCACCGGCGATCGCCCCGCCCCCCTCGATGTAGCCATAGCCGGTCTCGGCGCGGGTCGGCATGACGCCAAAGGTCACCAGATACCCGGCGGCTGCAGCGGATGCAGCGCGGTCGACCGCCGCCCGGAACGCGCCCAGGTCGGCCACGTGGTGATCCGACGGTTGCGCCAGCATGATGGCGCGCGGGTCTTCCTCGGCGAGCAGAAGGGCCGCTACAACCAGCGCCGCCGCGGTGTTGCGCCCGACCGGTTCGAGGACGATCCGGTGAGGGGTAACGCCGGCCGCCTTGAGCTGCTCGGCGACCAGGAAGCGCTGTTCCTGGTGGCAGATCACGATCGGCGCCAGCGAACGTGGCAGCTCGCGGGTTCGCAGCGCCGTGTCCTGCAGCATGCTGCGGTCCGTGAGAAGAGCCAGCAGCTGCTTCGGGTAGTGCTTCCGGGACAGTGGCCACAGCCGCGTCCCCGCCCCGCCGGACAACAAAATCGGTCTTATTCGTAAATCTTGATTGACTGAGGCGTTTGTCGAGGCGCTCGATTGTAAGTCGTTCATGGAGAATTGACCCCCAAATCTAGGTCGCAATGCGACATTCAGCTCACTGGCGGTGAGCAGATCGCCATCAGTCGTTTATATTTACTGACTGATGATTATCAGATATTTAGATTAAGCAGGAAATCGGCAAATAATTACAGTGATCAGCCGGTGTCATCCCGGCCGGGCGCTGTGATCGTGCTGTGGCCCGTCATGACGGCCACCTTCTGGCGCTCGACCGCGCTGGTGACCACGGTCCGCGGGGCTGGCGTCGGTAGGGTCTGCCCAAGACGCATCACGGTCTCGTCGTCGGGCCCGCGCCGGCGGCGCCAGGTTGCGACTGAACGCACGAACGGTAGTTGGGAGATGGCGTCGACCACCTTGTTGGGGGCCTGCATCCCGCCCGGACCGTGGTCGCCGGGCGCCGGGGGGCGCGGCTGGCTCTGGCCGTTCATGACCGCGCGCTGCTCAGTCACCGCGGGGGCAGTCTCTTCCGCCGGTCGCCACCGATACCCGAAGCCAGGGTAGTTCTCGATTTCCTCGAAATGGTCGTCGACCTCGCGGAACTTCTGGCGGATCCGCTTGATCATCGAGCGCACGTTGGTGCGGAACCCGTCGGATCCCTCGCCGGCGATGAAGCCGCGGCCGTGCACGACGTCGTAGATCGCCCGATAGGACACGTCCTCGCCGGCCCGGCTGGCGAGGAGCTGGACGACCCGGAACTCGGTCGTGGTGAGCGGCACCGGCTGGGTATCCCAATAGGCGCGGTTGATCCGGAAATGAATGTCGAGGGGTCCGAGCCGCAGGATGTCCATCCACGCGCCGGCGTCCGGGACGGAGTTGCGCCCGTTCCCGACGAGGATGCGGATCCGGCGGGCCAGAACCGCGGCGCTGCGGGACTTGTCGAGGAAGTCGACCGCGCCGCAATCGAGGGCGGTCGCCTCGTTGCGCTCGGTGGTGAAGGCAGTGAGGAACACCACCGGCACATCGAGGCCGGCGGCCTTGATCTACTGCACGACCTCGATCCCGGACATGCCCGGCATGCGCCAGTCGAGAAGGATCAGGTCAAAGTCTGCGCGGTCGTTCAGCAAGGCCATGCACGCCCTGCCATTCTCGCATTCGGTGACATTGAAGTCCTCGTCGACGAGGTTCATCGCGAGCGACTCGCGGAACAACTCGTCGTCGTCGACGAGAAGGATTCGAATGCGGGGAGAGTCGTTGAACTCCGCCCCCTGTCCGAGCGAATGAGCGTTCTCGGCGTTGTTCGGGTGATTCGGCGAGGTCATGCGAGGCCCTCCCTTCTGGCGGTCTCGGTGTGATGGCTGTCAGCGGAACGGCTTCCGGCTCGAGGAGACTCGGAAACGCTTCCGGTTGATTGCGCGACCCCGATCGCTGGCTGCGGTGTCTGCCTGGTGTGTTCGGCGACTGCGTCGTTCATGGCCACCCCTCCATTCGGGCCGGCGCCTCTCGGGAGGCGTCCAATGTGCCCGTTGCGACGGTCTCTCAGTCCTTGAACGCCGACCGACACCGTCGTGCTCCTGCCAAATCGCGGCGCACCTGAGGATCCGGCGCTTCTATGGTCTGCCGGTCCCACTGCGAGCCCCCTGCGTCCCGGCGCTCCGGTTTGCCAGTTCGGCTACCAGGGTCGGCTCGATCCGACCCGTCAGCGGCAGGCCGGCCGCCTCCTGGAAGGCGCGCACGGCCTGGCGGGTAAGCGGTCCGACCTGACCGTCAACGCCGCCGGTGTAGAAGCCGAGACGTGCCAACTCGCGCTGAACGTCCCGGACGCTCCACGACCCGGCCTGTGGATCGCTTCCGGAAACTCCAGGCTCGGGGGCCGGTTCCAGGCCCGCCGAGTTGCCGGTCGGCAGCATCGGCACCAGCGACGGTACGGCAGTCTGGTCCGCCGGCGCCGTGGCTGCGGGCACCGGCGGGGTGGCCGGAACGCGCGGCGACACCTCGATCGGTGGCGTCGCCGGAAGCGTGGCAACGGTGCGATCGGCGCCGGTCTCGGGGTGCGGGGCGGGATCGACGGCGGGCGACAACGCCAGGGTCGGCGGCGACGCCTGTCGGCTCGGCTCGGCCGACGCGAACGAGCGGATCGCTTCGACCGCGCGATGGTATTGCTGCCCGATCAGCGAGTCGCCGTCCCACCGGCCGGCAAGCCAACCGGCGCCGACCCCGGCGACGACCAGCAGCGCGGCGGCGGTGGCCCACCTGGCCTTCGGGCTGCGCTTCAGGCTGGCGGTCGTGGCGAACACCCGGGCGAACCCGGGGCCCGCCGACGGGCGGCGGAAGCGGCGCGCGCCCGGACGACCGGTCCGGCTGCTATCGCGCTCCCGTGGGTCCTCGCGCGGCAGGCCCGCCGTTTGGCTGATGCGCTCGAAATCAGCGTCGCTCCACTGGGTATCGTCG
>CAYNFA010000001.1:0-26847 GCA_964396345.1 uncultured Thalassobaculum sp. | reverse complement strand
TGGCGAACATCATGACCTGGTACATGGCGTGGTAGAACCGCAGGTAGCCGGGGGTCAGCCGGCCGGTCTCGATCTCGTGGGCGATGTAGCTGGCGCTGAACACGCTGGTGGTGAAGCCGATGAAGGTGCTGAGGGCGACGAACACGATGTTGAGGTCGTCGATCATCAGGTAGGCGCCGGGGGCCGGCCGTTCCCCGACCAGCAGGGTCAGCGCCGCCACGAAGGTCAGCAGCGAGGCCAGGACGTTGAGCCGCGACGTCGCCCGGTAGCCCGGCAGCAGCGCCAGCGCGGCGGCCGCCGCGAGCGGCACCAGCAGCACCGCCGCCAGGGCGTCGAGGTCCCACGCTATCATCGCCGGTCCCCCCGGAACCGGTCGAGCGCCTGGACATCCACCGTGTCGAAGCGCTCGCGGATCCGGAACAGGAAGATGCCGATGACGATGAACGCGATCAGGATCGAGAACGCCACGCTGATCTCGACCACCAGCGGCATGCCCTTGGCGCCGGTCGCCGCCAGCACCAGCCCGTTCTCGAGCGCCATGAAGCCCACGACCTGGCCGACGGCGTTGCGGCGCGTGACCATCGTCAGCATGCCGAGCAGCACCACGGCGAGCGCGAAGGCGAGATCCTCGCGGGCCAGCGGGTCGGCCTCGGGCGTGACCCGCAGCATCACCACCATCGACAGCGCCACCAGCGCCATGCCGGCCAGCATGGTCGGGCCGATGCCGACCACGGTCTCGATCTCGCGGTGAATGCCGAGGCGGCGGATGATCCGGTGCAGGGCGATCGGGATCGCCACCGCCTTGAAGGTGAGCGCGATCGCGGCGGTGATGTAGAGGTGCGGGGCGTCGTGGACGAACGCCTGCCACGCCACCGACGCGGTCAGGACCAGGGCGTGCAGGGCGTACACCTTCAACAGGGCGGACAGCCGGTCCTGGTACAGCATAACGAAGCTGACCAGGACCAGCCCGCCAGCCAGCATGTGCGCGACGTCGAAGACCAGCCGGTCCATCAGAGGCTCCGCGACACGAACAGCAGCAGGGTGCCGAGCAGCCCGAGCATCAGCGCCGCGCCCAGGAAATCTGGCACCCGGAACACCCGCATCTTGGCGATCGCGGTCTCGAACAGCGCCAGCAGGAAGCCGCCGACGGCCAGCTTGGCGGCGTAGGCGAGCAGGCTGGCCGCCCAGGCGCCGGCACCGCCGCCACCCGCCGGAACGATCCCCCAGGGGGCGAACACCGCCGCGATCAGCGAGACGTACAGCAGCAGCTTGATCGCCGCCGCCAGCTCGATCATGGCCAGATGCCGCCCCGAGTACTCCAGCACCATCGCCTCGTGCACCATGGTGAGTTCGAGGTGGGTCGCCGGGTTGTCGACCGGGATGCGGCCGTTCTCGGCGATCGCCACCATCACCAGCGCCACCAAAGCGAGGCCGAGCGAGACCCGCAATCCGACCTCCGGTCCGGCGAGCACGGTCGCGACGGTGGACAGCTGCGTCGACCCGGCGACCAGGGCCAGGGTGAACACGATCATGATCATCGCCGGTTCGGCGAGCGAGGCGATCATGACCTCCCGGCTGGAGCCGATGCCGCCGAAGCTGGTGCCAACGTCCATCCCGGCGAGCGCCAGGAAGAACCGGGCGCTGGCCAGCAGCGCGATGATCGCGATCAGGTCGGCGGTCCAGCTGAAGATCAGGCCGGTCGCGAAGGTCGGCACCAGGGCGGCAGCCACCCAGGTGGCGGCGACCACCAGGTAGGGCGTGGTCCGGAACAGCCAGGAGGCGTTCTCGGCCAGCACCACCTCCTTGCGCAGCAGCCGGGCGAGGTCGCGGTAGGGCTGCAGGATCGACGGCCCGCGGCGGCGCAGCAGGCGCGCCTTCACCGTGCGCACGAACCCGGTCAGCAGCGGCGCCAGCAGCAGCACCAGCGCCATCTGGGCGCCCTGGACCAGCAGCTCGAGGATCATGGCCATAGCGCCACCGCCAGCAGCAGGCCGACGAGCGAGGCGAACACCAGGCTGAGGTAGCGCCGGATGGTCAGGTACTGCAGCCGGTTCAGCCGCTCGGCGGCGGCGGTCACCAGGCCGGCGAACGGGGTGTACAGGCCATCCCAGGCCGGATCGCGCCACTCGACGGTCAGGCGGGCCGGCGCGGTGGCGCCGGGCGGCGGCATCTCGACCCGCTCGCGGGCCCGGAACACCAGGGTGGCGAACACCCGCCGGATCGGCTGGGAAAAGCTGCCGGCGGTGTACTGGGTGGCCGGGCTCGGCACCGGGAACCCGCAATCCCAGGCCGGCGCCCGGCGGGTCGCGCGAGACCCGAACCGGTGGATGGCCAGCGCGGCGACCGCCGCCGAGCCGGCGACGAACACCATCACCAGCAGACCGTTGTAGGAACCGCGGCTCTCGGCGATCGGGACGATCGTCAGCCAGGCGCTCGCCCCCTGCGCCGGCATCCGGGCCCCGACGATGGCCTCGGCGACCGGCGCCAGCGCGTCGATCGCCACACCGGGCAGCAACCCGGCGAGCACGCACAGGGCGGCGAGGACGGTCATCGCCGCCAGCGACACCCGGTCGACCTCGCGCGCGGTCTCGGCCGCCGTCGAGCGTGGCCGGCCGAGGAATGTCACGCCGAAAGCCCGCACGAAGCAGGCGCCGGCCAGGGCCGCCGCCAGCGCCAGCAGGGCACCGACCGCCGGCACCATGATCCGCAGCCCCCATTGCGGCAGCTCGGGGCTCTGCAGGACCGCCTGGAAGGTCAGCCATTCCGACACGAAGCCGTTCAGCGGCGGCAGCGCCGAAATCGCCACGCAGCCGACCAGGAACAGGGCGCTGGTGACCGGCATCCGGCGGATCAGCCCGCCCAGGCGCTCGACGTCGCGGGCTCCCGTCGCCGTCAGCACGGCGCCGGCGCCGAGGAACAGCAGGCTCTTGAACAGCGCGTGGTTCAGGACATGCAGCAGGGCGGCAGTGAAGGCCAGCGCCGCCGCGGTGCCCATGGCGTTGGACTGGAACGCCAGCGCCAGGCCGAGGCCGATGAACACGATCCCGACGTTCTCGATCGTGGAGTAGGCGAGCAGCCGCTTGAGGTCGGTTTGCATCAGCGCGTACAGCACGCCAAGCACCGCGCTGGCACCGCCGAAGGCCAGCACGATCATGGCGGACCACCAGGGCGAGCCGCCCAGCAGGTCGAAGACGATCCGCACGAACCCGTAGACCGCGACCTTGGTCATCACCCCGCTCATCAGCGCCGACACGTGGCTGGGAGCCGCCGGGTGGGCGAGCGGCAGCCAGACGTGCAGCGGCACGAGGCCGGCCTTCGAGCCGGCCCCGAGCAGGACCAGGACCAGCACCAGCGTCGCGGTCGTCGCGTCGTGCCCGCCGCCGCGCATGTCGGCGAAGGCGTAGCCGCCCGCCGGCCCGGCCAGCAGGCCGCAGGCGAGCAGCAGCGCCAGCGTCCCGAAGCTTGCCATCACCAGGTAGACATACCCGGCCCGGGAGTTGCCGGCGTCGCGGTGATGGGCCATCACCAGCGCCCACGACGCCAGCGACATGAACTCCCACGACAGCAGGAAGGTGAAGGCGTCGGCCGCCAGCACCACCATGGTCATGCCGGCCAGGAACGCCGGGAAGAACGGCAGCACCCGTTGCGGCGCGGGCTCATGCCGGCCGTGGCCGATGCCGTACAGGCTGGCGGCGAAGGCGCCGAGGTTGACCACCACCAGGAAGAACGCCGCCAGCGCGTCGAGCCGAAGGTGCATGCCGAGCCAGGGCAGGCCGAGCGGCAGGATCACGGTGAGGTCGCCACCGGGCGGCGCGACGAGATGGACCAGCGCGGCCGCCCCGGCGACCATAGAAGCCGTCAGGCTGACGCCGTACACCAGCGGGCGGCCCCAGGGATGCCGCCCGATCGCCACCGCCGCGACGGCGGTCGCCAGCAGGGCGGCGGTGCACCACAGGGCGACCAGGATCGGCATGGCGCGCGGCTCCCTACTCGATCCGGTCGGGCTCGACGCCCGGATCGATCCCTGATGCCGCCGCCTTCAGCCGCACGCCGCGCCCGCCGGCCGGGCTGATTGCGCCGTCGCCGATCAACTCGATGCCGGCGCCGTCGAGGGCGGCGGTCAGCTTCATCAGGGAATCGACGTTGCCGCGGATCACCCCGCCGCTCGCCTCCATGCGCTGGATGGTCGGGACCGACAGGCCCGACAACTCGGCCAACCGGCGCTGGTCGATGCCGAGCAGGGCGCGCGAGGCTCGGAGTTGGGCGGACGTGATCATCGGAACCAGGTGTTTCGGGCTCAAGAAATGATTAGTTATATTCTGTACACTTATATTGATGCTTCAAGCATCAAATCTGTGAACGCGTCATCTCGAAAGTCAGTATTGCAACTAATTCGCATTATCGATACAAGCGTGAGGCGGCGGAACGCGCCGTGCCGGCCGAGACGGGGGTTGCGACCCCGCGGGAGAAGCGACGGGTGATGGTCGAACGGATGGTCGGGGCGTCTGCCCTAGTGGCGGCGATGCGCCGTGACGAGAGTGCCGGATACAGGGATGGTCGAGGCGCCGGCCCCAGTGCCGGTCAGCCAACAATGGCGGCAACCGCGCGGCGCGCGGTGCCAAGCCTCAGGGCGACAGCGAAGGATCAGCCGGCGCGGCCGGGCCCGGAAGCGGTAGCGGGATAGCGGGTGCGGCGCTTACTCGCCGGCCTGGCGGAACGCCTCGCCGTACACCACCGGCTCGCCGATGGCACGGTCGTGGGTCAACGACGGGACCTTGGCCCGTGCCGCCGCCACCTCGGCGAGGTCGATCTCGGCGGTGATCACCCCGACCTCTTCGCCAGCATCGGCGATCACCCGGCCCCACGGGTCGACAATGACGGAGTGACCGTAGGTTCGCCGGCCTTCGGCGTGCTCGCCGGTCTGGGCCGCCGAGATCACGTAGCACCCGGTCTCGATCGCGCGGGCGCGCTGCAGGACGTGCCAATGCGCCTCGCCGGTGACCTTGGTGAAGGCCGCCGGCGCGAACAGTACCTCGGCACCGGCCTGCGCCAGCGCGCGGTACAGGTAGGGGAAGCGGATGTCGTAGCAGATCGTCATGCCCATCCGGCCCCACGGGGTCTCGGCGATCACCGCCTCGGTGCCGGGCCGGTAGGTGTTGCTCTCGCGGTAGGTCTGGCCGTCGCCGACCTGCACGTCGAACATGTGGATCTTCGAATAGCGCGCCACCACGTTGCCGCGGTCGTCGACCAGGAAGCTGCGGTTGGCGAGCTTATCGTCGGACACCTTGATCGAGATCGAGCCGATCAGCAGCCACACGCCGAGCTCGGCGGCCAGGCCGCGGAACGCCGCGAGCACCTCGTGGCTCTCCTCCGGCTTCGCCTTGGCCAGCGCCTGATCGCGCTTCGGCTCCAGCATGCCGACGATCTCGGGCGTGGTGATCAGCTGGGCGCCTCGCGCCGCCGCCTCGCGGATCATCGGCGACACGCGCTCGACGTTCTCCCGCGGGTCGCGCTGGGTGTTGGTCTGGACGCAGGCGACGGTCAGCTTGGTCATCGCGGGTCTCCCGGAAACGCGGGTGGAACGGCTCAGCCTGTCAAGCCGAGCATGGTGTCGAGCTTACCCTGCCGGTCGAGGGCCGCAAGGTCGTCCGACCCGCCGATCCCGACGCCGTCGATGAAGACCTGCGGCACGGTGTGCCGGCCGTCGGCGCGCTCGCGCATGCGGGTGCGGGCGTCGGAGGAAGCGCCGACGTCGTATTCGGTGAACTCGACGCCCTTCTTCTTCAGCAGCGCCTTCGCCCGGTAGCAGAACGGGCAGAACATGGTGGTGTAGATCTCGACCTTGCTGGCCATGGGGGTCTCCGTCGGTTCCGTGGGGAAGAGTAGGGGCGGCGGGGCCGCTTCGCCAGCGACGATGACATCGCGGACCCACACGTCCGCGTGTCGGTTACACAACCCGCGCCAGCGTCAGGAGATCCACCGAGGCCGCACCAGCCCGCAGCAGGACGCGGGCGCAGGCCCCGGCGGTGGCGCCCGAGGTGAGAACGTCGTCGACCAGCAGGACGCGGCGGCCGGCGATCTCCGGCTGTCGCCGCACCTCGACCCGGAACGCGGCCTGGACGTTGCGGGCGCGTTGCGAACGGGTCAGTTGGCCCTGGCTCGGCGTGGGTTTGGCGCGCACCAGCGCCCGGTCCGACACCGGCATGCCGGCCGCCCGCCCGAGCGCGCGCGCCAGCACGGCGGCCTGGTTGTAGCGCCGGGCCAGCAGCCGCCAGCGGTGCAGCGGCACCGGCACCAGCACGTCGGCGTCGGCCAGCAGCTCGGCCCCGGCCAGCCGCATCCAGCCGGCGAGCAGCCCGCCCAGCTGCAGCCGGTCGCCGTGCTTGAAGCCCAGCACCAGCGCCCGGCTCGCCGCGTCGTAGCGCAACGCCGAGCGGGCCCGCCGCCACGGCGGCGGCGCCGCCATGCAGTCGCCGCAGACCGGGTCTCCCGGGGGCGCCACCTCGAACGGATCGCCGCAGACCGCGCAGCATGGGTGGCCGATGAAGGCCAGGTTCGACCAGCAGGCGAGGCACAGCGCCCGCGGATGGTCCACCGGCTCGCCGCACGCCGCGCAGCGCGGCGGCATCAGGGCGTCGAGGACCAGCGTCGCCGCCCCGCCCGCCGCCCTGGTCAATCCGGCTTTCCAATCCATGCGACCGGCTATGGACCGGGCAGGGCGGTTTCCGGGTGCGCAGGCACCGCCGCTGGTCCATATACCGGCGCATGACCGATCCCATGCTCGTCTTCGACCGATCCCTGGTCCGCCGCCGCCGCGAACGCGCGGCGCCGGGCTATGGCGGGTTCGGGTTCCTGGAGGAGGCGGTGGCCGAGCGCCTGGCCGAGCGCCTGGAGGACATCCGCCGGCGGTTTCCGCTTGCCGTCGAGCTCGGCGCGCGCTCGGGCGCGCTCGGCCGGCGGCTGCGGGCGAGCGGCCGGGTCGATACCCTGGTCCAGACCGACCTGGCGCCGGTGTGGGCGCGCGCCCGCGGCGCCGACGGCCCGGCGGCGGCGGTCGACGAGGAGGCGCTGCCGTTCGCCGACGGGTCGCTCGACGCGGTGTTCGGCGCGCTGTCCCTGCATTGGGTCAACGACCTGCCGGGCGCCCTGTCGCAGATCCGGCGCGCGCTGCGGCCCGACGGCCTGCTGCTGGCCGCCATGCTGGGCGGCGACACCCTGGTCGAATTGCGCGACGCGCTGTACGAGGCCGAGAGCGAGGTCGCGGGCGGGGTCAGTCCCCGGGTGTCGCCGTTCGCCGACCTGCGCGACGCGGCCGGCCTGCTGCAGCGCGCCGGATTCGCGCTGCCGGTGGCCGACGCCGACACCATCCCGGTGACCTACGCCAGCGCCTTCCACCTGATGCGCGACCTCAGGGGCATGGGCGAAAGCAACGCCGTCCTCGAGCGCCGCCGCGCGCCGACGCCGCGCGCCCTGTTCGCCCGCGCCGCCGAGATCTACGCCGCCCGCTTCGCCGGGCCGGACGGCCGGGTGCCGGCGCGCTTCCAGGTGCTGTATCTGACCGGATGGGCGCCATCGGCGGACCAGCCGAGGGCGCTGCGCCCGGGGTCCGCCTCGGCCCGGCTGGCCGACGCGCTCGGCGGTGCTGAAACGCCCGTGGGCGAGCCCCGTCAATCGAAGTAAGCACAAACCACTACTTGACACCTGATCGTGTTAGTTAGTCTGGAGCAAGACAACCGCATCCGGGTTGTTTGATTGAATTCTCTGTTAATGGGTTATTAATTCTTCGAGAGGACTGTGGCGGCCGACGTCAAAGTGCGCCAGCGGTGGGTGGGGAGACTCGCTCATGCGGGTGGCGCGAACAGATCGGAGCTAAACCACCGTGTCGTTCTTGGACAATCTCAGGGTCTCGGCCAAGGTCGGGGTCAATTCGGGCATACTGATCGTGTTCCTGCTCGTGGCCAGCGGCATGGCCGTGCTCGGGCTGTCGAACGCCAACCAGGCGGTCGACGAGTATCGACGGCTCGCCCGGCAGAGCAACGCGGCGTCGGATATCGTCGCCGACCTGCTGGCCGCCCGGGTTGGTGTCCAGGTGTTCATGCGAACCGGCAACCAGGACGCGGCGGAGACGGTCCGGCGCGAGGCCGTGAAGGCCGACAAGGCGGCCGCCGCCGCCTTGGAATTGTTCAACAATCCGGCGCGGCGAGCCCAGGTCGAGGACGTGAAGCGCGACTTCGAACGCTATCTCGCCAACTTCGAGGTCATCGTCACGATGCGCGCGAGGCGGGATCAACTGGTGACGACCCTGAACGAGGTCGGTCCGCAGGCGGAACGTCTGATGACCGCCGTCATGGAGGGTGAACGGGCGGGCGGCAACGCCGGCGGGGTCTACCAGGCGGCCCAGGCCGAGGTGCACCTGCTGCTGGCCCGGCTGTCCGCGAACCGCTTCCTGCTGTCGAACGGCGACGCGGAGGCCCGGAGAGTGGCCGACGAGATCGCTGCAACCCGGGCGGCGCTTCAGACGCTGGCGTCGTCGGCGGTCAGTGACGCCGCGCGGCAGTCGATTCAGCCGCTGGCCAAGCTGCTTGAGCAGTATGAGACGGCGTTCGGGGACGTCGCGAAGCTGGTGGTAGACCGCAACAGGATCGTTCGCGAGCAACTCGACACGCTTGGCCCGAAGATGGCGGCATCGCTCTATTCCCTTCGGACCCAGAGCCAGGACCGTCAGGACGTGCTCGGCCCTCAAACCTCGGCCGCCATCGATCAGGCGCTCTGGGTCGGGGTCGTCGTCGCCGTCGTCGCGCTGGTCCTCGGCGTGATCTCGGCGGTCCTGATCGGACGCGGCATTTCCGGGCCGATCGCCGCCATGACCGCGGCGATGGGCCGGTTGGCGAACGGCGACAAGGCCGTCGAGATCCCGGCCCGAGGTCGCCGGGACGAGGTCGGCCAGATGGCCAGCGCCGTGCAGGTCTTCAAGGACAACATGATCCGGGCCGAGCAGTTGGCCGCCGAGCAGGAGACCGAGCGCGCCGCCCGCGAGGCCCGCGCCCGCCGCATCGAGGACCTGACGCGCGGCTTCGACCAGGCGGTGGCGTCGGTGCTGACGCAGTTCGCCTCGTCCACCGACGAGTTGCAGGCGACCGCCTCGTCGATGTCGGCGACGGCGGAAGAGACCAACCGGCAGGCCAGCGCCGTGGCGGCCGCGTCCGAGCAGGCCTCAGCGAACGTCCAGGCGGTGGCCTCGGCGTCCGAGGAACTCTCCGGATCGATCGAGGAGATCGGCCGGCAGGTCACCCAGTCGGCCCGGATCGCCAACCAGGCGAGCCAGGACGCCGAGGCGACCAACGCCCAGGTGCAGACCCTGGCCGAGGCCGCCCGCAAGGTCGGCGAGGTGGTGAACCTGATCCAGGACATCGCCGCCCAGACCAACCTGCTGGCGCTGAACGCCACCATCGAGGCGGCGCGGGCCGGCGAGATGGGCAAGGGCTTCGCGGTGGTGGCCGGCGAGGTGAAGTCCCTGGCCGCCCAGACCGCCCGGGCGACCGAGGAGATCGGCCAGCACATCGGTGGCATCCAGACCGCCACCGGCGACGCGGTGTCGGCGATCCAGGGCATCGGCACGACGATCTCGGAGATCAACGAGATCGCCGGCAGCATCGCCTCGGCGGTCGAGGAGCAGGGGGCGGCGACCCGCGAAATCTCGCGCAACGTGCAGGAGGCGGCGAAGGGGACGCACGAGGTGTCGCGCAACATTACGGGCGTGACGCAGGCGGCGTCCGACACCGGCACCGCCGCCGAACAGGTCAACGCCTCGGCGGGCCAGCTTTCGGCCGAGTCCGGCACGCTGCGCCGGACGGTCGAGGAGTTCCTGGCGGGCGTCCGGTCGGCCTAAGGCGGGGTAAGCCGCACGGGGAAGTACCGCCGGGTCCAGCCGGACCCGGCGGCCTTCTTCAGCGGGTCGAGGCGCTCAGGGCGGGCTTCCTCCGCCGGAGGAAGAGCCGGCAGCCTATCCGAGAATGTCGCGGATCATCGCCACCAGAGGCGCGTCCGCCGGCGGCATCGCGTAGTCGGCGAGCCGCACCGGGCGCACCCAGGCGAGCGCCTGGCCTTCGCGGGCGGTCACCGTGCCGGTCCAGCGCCGGCAGGCGTACAGCGGCATCAGCAGATGGAACGCCTCATAGCGGTGCGAGGCGAAGGTGAGGGGGGCGAGGCAGGAAGCGGCGGTGTCGATGCCGAGTTCCTCGCGCAACTCGCGGATCAGCGCCGCCTCTGGGGTCTCGCCCGGATCGACTTTGCCGCCCGGAAACTCCCACAACCCGGCGAGCGACTTGCCCTCGGGGCGTTGCGCGATCAACACCCGCCCGTCGACATCGACCAGCGCCACCGCAACCACCAGGACAATCGGCAACGCCGGCGCGTCCGCGGCTCCGTCCCCGGTCATGCAGCCGTCGAGGTCGCCCACCGTGTTCAGCTTCGGTAGTCGGCGTTGATGTCGATGTAGCCGTGGGTCAAGTCGCAGGTCCACACGGTGGCGCGGCCGGTTCCGACGCCGACATCGACCGCGACCTTGATCTCCCGGCCCTTCATGTGGGCGGCGACCGGCGCCTCATCGAAGCCCTCGACGCGGGTTCCGTCGCGCGCCACCGCGACGCCGCCGATGTCGATGCTGAGCCGGTCTCGATCAGCCTTCTGGCCGGATTTTCCGACCGCCATGACGATCCGTCCCCAGTTGGCGTCCTCGCCGGCGATCGCCGTCTTGACCAGCGGCGAGTCGGCGATCGCGAGGGCGATGCGGCGGGCGGCGCGCGCCGAGGCGGCGCCGCTGACCGTGATCTCGATCAGTTTCTGCGCGCCCTCGCCGTCGCGCACCACCTGCAGCGCCAGATCCTTCAGCAGGTCCTCAAGCTTGGCGCGGAAGTCGCGCAGCGCCGGATCGGCCGGGGCGGTGACCGCGGCGTGCGCGACCTGGCCGGTGGCGAACAGCATGAGGGTGTCGCTGGTCGAGGTGTCGCTGTCGACGGTGATGGCGTTGAAGGTGCGCGCCGTCGTGCGGCTCAGGAGGGTCTGCAGGACGTCGGCCGGGATCGCCGCGTCGGTCGTCACGAACGACAGCATCGTCGCCATGTCCGGCGCGATCATGCCGGACCCCTTGGCGATGCCGTTGATCCGGACCGGCACACCGCCGATCCTGGCGGTGCGGGTGGCGGCCTTCGGGAAGGTGTCGGTCGTCATGATGGCGCGGGCGGCGTCGGTCCAGGCGTCGCCCGACAGCGCCGCGTGGGCGCCCGGCAGCGCCGCGACGATGCGCTCAAAGGCCAGCGGCTCGCCGATGACGCCGGTCGAGGCGATCATGATCTCGGCCGGCGTGCAGTCCAGCATACGGGCGGCGGCGGCGGCGGTCTCGCTGCAGGCGGTCCGCCCCTTGGCCCCGGTGAACACGTTGGCGTTGCCGGCGTTCACCACCAGCCCGCGGGCGCGGCCGGCCGGCAGATGGGCGCGGCACCAGTCGATCGGCGCGCCCGGCATCTGGTTGCGGGTCAGCACCCCGGCGACGGTGGTTCCCGGCGCGAACTCTGCCAGCAGCACGTCGCGGCGCCCCTTGTAGCGCACCCCGGCCTCGACCGCGGCGAAGCGGCATCCGGCGACCGGCGGCATGTCGGGAAGGCTATCGGGAGCAAGCGGGGAGACGGGGAGCGGGGCCACTGGAACGACCTTTCGCCGGCTGGGATGGATGAGGAAAAGCCGCCCGGGGTCGGGCCCCGGGCGGGGCTTACCGCGCTAAACTCACTGCGGCGCGGGCATCGGCGTGCCGTCGGGCCCGAAGCGCTCCACCTCGACGCCGGTTCGGAGCGCCTTGAGCTTATCGTTGATCAACTCGCGGGTCATTTCCGAGGCCAACTGGTCGCGGAGCTGCTCGAACGGCGGCGCCTCGGAGGTGCGCTTGTCGGCGAGCAGGATGACGTGCCAGCCGAACTGGCTCTTCACCGGCGTCTTGGAGTACGCGCCGGGCTGCAAGGCAAAGGCGGCCTCGGAGAATTCCGGCACCATCTGCTCGGCGGAGAACCAGCCGAGGTCGCCGCCGTCGACGCCGCCCGGGTCGGTGGAATTCTGCTTCGCCAGCGCGGCGAAGTCGGCGCCCTTGTCGAGGTCGGCGATCATCGCCTTCGCCTTCTCCTCGGTCTCCACGAGGATGTGGCTGGCGCGCGCCTCCTCGCGGCCGCTTTCGTTGGCGACGGCCTCGGTGTAGCGGCCGCGCAGGGCGTCCTCGGTGATCTGCTCGGCGATGGTCTCCGAGAGGTAGACCTGCGACAGCACCTGGTCCTCGGCGCGGCGCACCCGCCGTTTGACGTCTTCGCGCTCGGTGAGGTTGGCGCTGCGGGCGGCGTTGGCGATCAGCCGGCCGTCGATGGCGCGCTCCAGGAGCGCCGGGTAGAGCGCCTCCAGCGGCATCTGCCGGTATTGGGCGGGCAGGTCTTCGCGCATGGCCATAAGGTCGGCGAGGGTGACGGTGTCCGTCGGGCCGACCTTGGCGACCACCATGGTCGCCGGGTCCACATCGGTCGCCGGTTGGGAAGTCTGGGCGACGGACGGTCCGGCGACGGCCGCGGCGGCCATCAAGAAGGCGGCGAGAGCCGCGGGGCGCAGTAACGGCATCGATAATCCTTTCGCTCTCGTCGATCCGGGTTCGCCCCGGGAGGAGCGCATCGTCGACGCGCACCGGCGGCGCAGGGGTACCAGATCGCCCAAATTCGAACAAGCGGACGCCGCCTGACGAGCGGCCCGACGAGGCGGGCGGTGGCGGGCACGGCAATCGGACCGCTCGACGCGGGGCGTGGCCGCCGGCGCGATGCCGGGAGATCAGGCGGCGGGGCTGCCGGACCAGGCCGGATCGAACGGGATATGCAGATCCATGTCGACCACCCAGGTCGCGGAACGCCCGGTGACGAAGTCGCTCGCCTCGGCGCGGATCAGCACGCATACCCCCTCGGTATCCTCGGAGATGCCGAAGGTCGGAAGCTCGGTGCGGACGGTCTCGACGATGGCCGCGGCGGTGGCGGCACCGGTCTCGCCGGTGTCGACGTAGAAGCCTGGCGCCGGCTCGCGCACCGTGCCCGAGGCGCGGATGTCGAACACCACCCCCGATGCCCGGAAATCGAAGCTGCGGCGGAACCGGACGCCGCCGACCTCGAGCGCCAGCCGGCCGTCATCGGCCTCGAGCGAGAGGCGGACATCCTCGAACGACACGCCGATCGGCAGTTGGTCGTGATTCTCGGCGTAGGAGCGGTAGCGCGGCAGCGCGTTGCGAATCCAGCCGAGGGCGGAGGCGTGGAAGTTATCGACAAGGCGGGCGGTCCGGCTCGGATCGATCCCGAGCAGGGTCTCGGCCATCCGGCGGACGGCCTGGCCGGCCCGCCGCAGCACGCTGTCCAGGTCGCCGGTCAGGATCGCCGCCGACCGGGCGACCACCACCTCGGCCTCGCGGTGAACGATTGACGCTGCCCCGCCGTAGGCACGCGACGCCCGAGCCGCCGCGGCGCGTCGCGCCGACGGATCCGGGTGCGCCGACGGATCCGGGTACCCGTCGCTTCCCGCCCGGCCGCCGTCGGGATCCTCCCCGTCGTGGCGCGCGGAATCTCGCTTCCGATCGCGCGCGCTGTCACGCGTGCGGATCGATAACCGCATTGGATCCTGCGCCTGAACGCCGGTAGCGGCGATCGGCGGAACCCCGATGATATTGTCGACCATGATCTGGCTTTCTGCCGATGGCCGCGTCCCCCGGGCCGAGAATGCCTCGCGGGAAGTGAAAACGCAACAAATCGGCGCCTTCCGAAGACTTCGGGCGGCGGCCGGTCGCGTTGACAGGGCACCGGCGGCCACCTAAATGTCGGGTCTCGACGGCCGCGGGCCGGCGCACTATTCGTGGAACTTCATGTTCGGCGCCATCGCCAAGGCCCTGTTCGGGTCCCAGAACGATCGTATTCTCAAGGGTCTGCAGAAACCGGTCGCGTCGGTCAACGCGCTCGAGCCGGCGGTTTCGGCACTCTCCGACGATGATTTGAGGGCCAAGACCGAGGCGTTCAAGGCTCGCCTCGCCGCCGGCGAGGAGGTCGACGCCCTGCAGGCCGAGGCGTTCGCGGTGGTTCGCGAGGCCGCCCGGCGCGTGCTGGGGCAGCGCCATTTCGACGTCCAGTTGCTCGGCGGCATGGTGCTGCACCAGGGCAAGATCGCCGAAATGAAGACCGGCGAGGGCAAGACCCTGGTCGCGACCCTGCCGGTTTACCTGAACGCCCTGTCCGGTAAGGGCGTGCACGTCGTCACCGTGAACGACTACCTGGCAAGCCGCGATTCCGAGTGGATGGGCCGCATCTACCGGTACCTCGGCCTGACCGTCGGCTGCATCGTGCATGGCCTCAACGACGACGAGCGGCGGCGGGCGTATGCCTGCGACGTGACCTACGGTACCAACAACGAGTTCGGCTTCGACTATCTGCGCGACAACATGAAGTTCCGGCTGGAGGACATGGTCCAGCGGGAATTCCACTACGCGATCGTCGACGAGGTCGACTCGATCCTGGTCGACGAGGCGCGCACCCCGCTGATCATCTCGGGTCCCGCCGACGACGGCTCGGCGCTGTACATGCAGGTCGACGCCCTGATCCCGATGCTCAAGCCGGAGCACTACGAGAAGGACGAGAAGCAGCGCACCGTCACCCTGACCGACGAGGGCGCCCAGGAGATCGAGCGGTTGCTCGCCGAGGCCGGCATTCTCAAGGACGGCGGTCTCTATGACATCCAGAACGTCACCCTGGTGCACCACGCCAACCAGGCGCTGCGGGCGCACCGGCTGTTCGGGCGCGACACCGACTACATCGTCAAGGACGACAAGGTCGTCATCATCGACGAGTTCACCGGTCGCGCCATGGAGGGAAGGCGGTATTCCGACGGCCTGCACCAGGCGCTCGAGGCCAAGGAGCGGGTGACCGTCCAGAACGAAAACCAGACCCTCGCCTCGATAACCTTCCAGAACTACTTCCGCCTGTACCCGAAGCTGGCCGGCATGACCGGCACGGCGATGACCGAGGCGTCGGAGTTCGCGGAGATCTACGGCCTGGAGGTCGTGGAGATCCCGACCAACGTGGCGGTGAGCCGCAAGGACGAGGACGACGAGGTCTACCGGTCGTCGCGCGAGAAATACGAGGCGCTGAGCGAACTGATCGAGGAATGCCGCGGACGCGGCCAGCCGGTGCTGGTCGGCACCGTGTCGATCGAGAAGTCCGAGGCGGTCTCCGAGCTGCTGAAGAAAAAGGGCGTTCCCCACCAGGTGCTGAACGCCCGCTTCCACGAGCAGGAGGCCGGGATCATCGCCCAGGCCGGCGTGCCGGGGGCAGTGACCATCGCCACCAACATGGCCGGGCGCGGCACCGACATCCAGCTCGGCGGCAACCTCGACATGCGGCTGGCGGCCGCGCTTGCCGGCGTCGAGGACGAGGCCGAGCAGGCCCGCATCCGGACCCTGGTCGCGGCCGAGGTCGCCGAGGGACGGGCCAAGGCGCTCGCCGCCGGCGGCCTCTACGTTATCGCCACCGAGCGCCACGAGAGCCGGCGCATCGACAACCAGTTGCGCGGCCGCTCCGGCCGCCAGGGCGACCCCGGCGCGTCGAAGTTCTTCCTGTCGCTGGAAGACGACCTGATGCGGATCTTCGGGTCCGACCGCATGGACGGCATGCTGCAGAAGCTCGGCCTCAAGGAGGGCGAGGCGATCGTCCATCCCTGGATCAACAAGGCCCTGGAGAAGGCGCAGCAGAAGGTCGAGGCGCGCAACTTCGAGATCCGCAAGCAGCTCCTCAAGTTCGACGACGTGATGAACGACCAGCGCAAGGTCGTCTACGAGCAGCGCCGCGAGATCATGCGCGCGCCCGACGTCCACGAGATGATCGCCGACATGCGCCACGAGGTGATCGAGGACCTGGTGACCCGCTGCATCCCGTCCGGCGCCTACGCCGAGCAGTGGAACCTCGGCCTGCTGCACGAGGAGTGCCTGCGCCTGCTCGCCGTCGACCTGCCGGTCAGGGACTGGGCCAAGGAGGAGGGCATCGCCGAGCGCGAGATCCTGGAGCGGATCCGCGACGCCTCGAACCGCAAGCAGGCCGAGAAGGTCGCCAATTACGGCCGCGACCTGATGCGCATGGCCGAGCGCAGCCTGCTCTTGCAGCTGCTTGACCAGCAGTGGAAGGACCACCTGCTGTCGCTCGATCACCTGCGCCAGGGCATCAACCTGCGCGCCTACGCCCAGAAGGACCCGCTGAACGAGTACAAGCGCGAGGCGTTCTCGCTGTTCGAGGCGATGCTGGCGAATTTGCGCCAGGTGGTGACCAGCGTGCTGTCGCACCTGGAGATCCGCATGCAGGCCCCGGAGGAGCTGGAGGCCCGGATGGCCGCGGAGCGCGCCCAGGCCGAGATGCACGAGACCCGCATGGACCCGGCGCTGGCTTCCGACCGGGCGGTCGACGGCGAGGACGAATCCGGCCTCGCCGCCACCGGCACCTACGGGGGCGGGGTGGCCCTGGCCGCGCGCCGGCCCGCCGTCGCGGTCGATCCCAACGACCCGGCGAGTTGGGGCAAGGTGCAGCGCAACGCGCCCTGCCCGTGCGGCAGCGGCAAGAAGTTCAAGCAGTGCCACGGGAAGTTCAGTTGAACCGTTAGCCTGGCGGCCCGCCGGGGACACCCTCGGGGGCGTCGACCTGGAAACCCGGCGCGGCTAGCGACCCGGCTCGCGCTCCGGCCTCGGCATCTCGAAGCTGTCGCGCGTCGTCGTGTACAAATCGCCGCCCAGCCGCCCGATGGTGTCGAGCCCGGCCTGGTCGATGCGCAGGCGGTCGGCGTCCACCAGGTCCGGGCGCACCACGATCCGCAGCACCTCGCCGACGATGATCTCCCGCCTGTTGCCGAGCTGCAGCGTCGTGTGGCGCTTGCACTCGAGCGCGGCCGGCGCCTGCACGATGCGCGGCGGCCGGACGCTGGCCGACGGCGCGGTGTCGAGGCCGGCCAGGGTGATCTCCGACTCCCCCGGCTCCAGCGGCAGCGAGCACAGGTTCATGCGCTCGGCCAGCGCGTGGTCGACGATGTTGACCACGAACTCCGGCAGGTCGCGGATGTTGGCCGAGGTGTCCTTCGGCCTGCCATCCGGTCGGGCCTCGACGCCCAGCACCACCATGCAGGGGTCGTAGGCGATGGCGTTGAAGAACGAGAACGGCGCGGCGTTGACGACCCCGTCGGCGGAGATCGTGGTGACCAGCGCGACCGGGCGCGGCGTGACGACGCTGCGCAGCAGCTTGTAGGCGTCGGTCGGGCTCAAATCGGCGAGCAGGAAGTCCTTCATCGGGCCCTCGGTTCGGCAGGAGTGTGGACGGCGGGTGGGTGGGTGGCGTGCCAGTGCCGGGCGATGTCGATCCGGCGGCACACCCAGGCGCCGTCGTGGGCGGCGACGTGGTCGAGGAAGCGGGCGAGCGCGCGGGCCCGTCCGGGGCGGCCCACCAAGCGCTGGTGCAGCCCGACCGACAGCATCTTCGGGGCCTCGCCTCCCTCCTCGTAGAGCTGGTCGAAGCTGTCGACGAGGTGTCGGAAGAAGTCCTCGCCCGAGCCGTAGCTCGACGGCGCGCCGAACTTCACATCGTTGGTGTCGAGCGCGTAGGGGATCACCAGATGCGGCCGGCCCTCGGCCTCGACCCAGTACGGCAGGTCGTCGGCGTAGCTGTCGCTGTCGTACAGGAAGCCGCCATGCTCGATCAGCAGGCGCCTGGTGCGCGGGCTGGGGGCGTAGCGGCAGTACCAGCCGGCCGGCGGCGCCCCGGTCAGCCGCTCGATGCTCTCGACCGCCCGGGCGATGTGGTCGCGCTCCTGCTGCTCGGTCAGCTCGTAGTGGTTGATCCAGCGCCAGCCATGGCCGGCGAAGTCGCAGCCGGCCTCGGCCAGCGCCCGGGTCGACACCGGGTTGCGCTCCAGCGCCTGGGCGCAGGCGTAGACCGTGAACGGCAGGTCGCGATCGCGGAACAGCTTGAGAATCCGCCAGACCCCGGCGCGCGAGCCGTACTCGTAGAGCGATTCCAGGCCGAGATCGCGCTCGCCGGCCGGGTGGCGGCCGCCCACCACCTCGGACAGCCCGCTCTCGTTGCGGCCGTCGCCGTGCAGCACCGAGGTCTCCGAGCCTTCCTCGACGTTCAGCACGAAGTTGACCGCGACCCGGGCGTTGCCGGGCCAGCGGGGGTGCGGCGGCGCCCCGGCGTAGCCGATCATGTCGCGGGGATAGGCATCGATCGTGGCCATGCGGCGGCTCCTCGGGCGGCGGTTGGCGTCGAAGTCTCCACCGCCCCGCCGGCCGCGTCGAGACGCGGAACATCCCCGGTGGATCGCTGGTTGAGCACCGGGCACCGAAACCGAGGAGGCAGCGATGAACGGCAAGGAACAGAAGGGCGAGGGCAGCTACGAGGGCACCCGCCAGTACAAGGAGAAGACCAAGGAGTTCCTGGAGACCCACGACGTCGAAAAGCTCGGCAAGGAGGCCGAGCGGGCGGTCGAGAAGGACGACGGCAGCCTCAAGCAGGCCGAGGAGAAGGGCAAGGCGCCGGCCCGGAAGTAAGCCGGCGCTGTTTCCCCAGGCGCTACTTCCCCCAAGTCAGCGCCACCGGCTTCGCCTCGCGCGCCAGGTCAAGCAGCCCGGCCCTGGTCGCGGGGTGCAGCGCCTCCAGCGGGTGGCGGACGGCATCGCTTTTGATGACGCCACCTTCCATCATCACGGTCTTGCAGGCGCGCAGGCCGCACTGCCGGTTCTCATAGTTGATCAGCGTCAGGATGCGGGCGTAGGCCGCCGCCGCTTCCGCCCGCCGGCCGGCGAGGTGGTGGGTGACCACCGGCTTGATCAGGTCCGGCAGCAGCGCGCTCGGCATGGTGCCGGTGGCGCCGGCGTCGAGGTCGGCCATCAGGGTGATCGACTCCTCGCCGTCGAACGGCCCCTTGATGGCGCCGCCGCCGGCCTCGATCAGGGCGCGCAGCTTGCCCGCGGCACCCGCCGTCTCGATCTTGAAGTGGGTGACCAGCGGCACCGCCTTGCCGAGCCGCACCAGGAACGGCACCGACAGAGTGACGCCGGACAGCGGCGCGTCCTGGACCATGATCGGCAGGCCGGACGCCTCCGCCACCCGGGCGAAATGCTCCTCGATGCCCTTCTCGTCGGCCCGCAGCGCGGTGCCGTGATAGGGCGGCATCAGCATCAGCATCGACGCCCCCGCCTCGGCCGCGCGCTTCGAGCGGGCGGCGGCCAGGCGGGTCGAGAAGTGGCTGGTGGTGACGATCACCGGCACCCGGCCGGCCACGTGGGTCAGGCAGAGGTCGAGCAGGGTGTCGCGCTCGGCATCCGACAGCAGGAACTGCTCGGAGTAGTTGGCGAGGATGCAGATGCCGTCCACCCCCTGGTCGATCATGCAGTCGAGCACCCGCTTCATGCCGTCGAGGTCGAGGTCGCCGGTCTCGGTGAACGGCGTCGGCGCGATCGGGTGGATGCCGGTGTCCGGCATGGTGGGGGCGGCGGCGGGCATGGACGGTTCCTCCGGCAGGTCGTTTCTCGGTCTCCGATCGCGGCTTGATGCCGCTCAGAGCATGGCGCGCAGCACCTTGGAGCGCTCGGACGCCGCCGCCATCAGCAGCGGCAGGTCGTTGCCGCCCAGGATCAGGCGGGCGCCGATCTCGATGTAGCGCTGCATCAGCGGCGGGTCGTACACCCCACCCATGCCAGGGTGCTTGCCGTGCTTGCGGCAGGCCTCGACCACCCGCTCGTAGGCGGCGGCGATGTCGGCGTGCCCGACCTGGCCCGGAATGCCCATCTCCATGCTGAGGTCGCTGGTGCCGATCAGCAGCGCGTCGACGCCCGGCACCGCCGCGATCGCCTCGGCGTTGGCGATCGCCGTCGGGCTCTCCAGCATCACGACCAGCAGGGTCTCGCGGTTGATCGCCGCGGTCGCCTCGCCCATCGGGTGGGTACGGAAATCGAGCTGCGGCAGGCCGCCGGTCACCGAGCGGTGGCCGACCGGCGGGTAGCGGCACTGGCTGACCATGCGCGCGGCGGTGGCGGCGTCGTCGACGTGCGGCACGACGATGCCCTGGGCGCCGCCGTCGAGGGCGCGGGTGGCGTGGAACGATTCGTAGCCCGGCACCCGCACCACCGGGGTGATGCCGGCGTCCTGGGCGGCGACGCTGATCTGGACGGCGGTGTCCAGGTCCATGGAGTTGTGCTCCATGTCGATGAACAGCCAGTCGAAGCCGGCGGTGCGCATCGCCTTGGCGATGTCGACGGTGCGCGCCTGGCGCAAACCGATGCCGAGGGCGAGCTCGCCGGCGCGGAGCCGTTCGAGGGCGGCGTTCTTCAGGTCGATCACGTTGGCCTCCGAGTGCATCTCGTCTGGGAGCGTGATCAGAGCAGGGTTCGCCGCCCGCGTCACCGCCCTATCCGACGGGATCAGGCAGCCCGGTCGATCCCCGGCGGCGCGCACAGCGCCCTCAGCTTGCCGGTTCCGACCGGCTCGTCCGCCTGCAGCGGCACCACGGCGAAGCGTCGGGACAGCCGGTCGCGGACCGTCGCGATCCGCGGCCGCTCGGCGTCGGCGCGCCTGACCAGGATCGGGTGGCTGGTCCGGGCCGCCGCCAGACTGGCGTTGATCACCCAGCCCCAGGGCTCGATGCCGGCGCGGCGCAGGTCTTCCTGCAGACCCGAGGCTTCCAGCACCGGCGTGGTCTCCGGCAGCGTCACGATCAGGATCTTGGTCTGCTCGGGATCCTGGAGCCGCATCATCGGCGTGACGACGCGGCCCTGTCCGCCCGGTGCCGCGTGGCGGACGATGTCGCGGTGGTACGAGCCGGTCGCGTCCAGCAGCAGCAGGGTGTGCCCGGTCGGCGCTGTGTCGAGCACGACGAAGTGCCGGCTGCTTTCGCGGATGACCCGGGAGAACGCCTGGAACACCGCGATCTCCTCGGTGCACGGCGATCGCAGGTCTTCCTCGAGCATGGCCCGGCCCTGGTCGTCGAGGCCCTTGCCCTTGCTGGCCAGCACATGCTCGCGGTAGCGCGCGGTCTCGGCGGCGGGGTCGATCCGGCTGACCGAGAGATTGACGAGTTCTCCGCCAAGCGTCTCGGTCAGGTGCGCGGCCGGGTCGGTGGTGGTCAGCAGGACCTCGTTGCCGCGCGCGGCAAGCTCGCTGGCGACGGCGGCGGCGATCGTGGTCTTTCCGACCCCGCCCTTGCCCATCACCATCACGAGGCCCTTGCCGCCCGCCTCGATCGCGTCGACGAGCGCGTTGAGCGCCGGCAGCGGCGCCGCGCCGTCGTCTTCCGCCACCAGCCGGTCCGGCTCGTCGAAGTCAGCCCCGGTAGCGAACGCCCGCAGCGCCGCCAGTCCCACGAGGTTGAACGCCCGCAACGGATGTTCCGAGCGCGGCAGGCTCCGGAGCTGCTCCGGCATGCCTTCGAGCGCGGCCTCGTCGCGTCGCCGCAGGGAAGCGGCGAGGGGGTCGCCGGCGGTATCGGCGGGCATCGTGCCGTTGATCGCCAGATGCTGGTTGGCGATGCCGATGGTGGCGAGTTCCCGGGCCGTCCGCGCCACCTCGGCGAGGGCCGAACGCTGCGGACGGGCGACCAGGACGAGCAGGGTCTCGGACGCGTCGGCCAGACGAGCGACCGCCTCGGCGTAGCGGCCGCGCTGCTTCTCCAGGCCCGACAGCGGCCCCAGGCACGACGCGTCGCCGCGGCCCGCTTCCAGGAACCCTGTCCAGGCGCCCGGCAGCTTGAGAAGCCTGATCGTGTGCCCGGTGGGCGCGGTGTCGAAGATCAGGTGGTCGTAGCGGTCTATGACCTCGCGATCGGTCAGCAGCGCGGTGAACTCGTCGAACGCGGCAATCTCGGTGGTGCAGGCGCCCGACAGCTGCTCCTCGATGCCCTTCAGCTGGTCCGCGGGCACGGTGCCGCGCATCGGGCCAACGATGCGCTCCCGGTACTGGGCCGCGGCGTCCTCGGGGTCGATCTCGATGGCGTCGAGCCCCTCGACGCCGGGAACCCGGGTGACGCGGTTGCCGATCCCGGTCTCGAGGACCTGGCCGACGTTGGAGGCCGGGTCGGTGCTGATCAGCAGGACCCGCCGACCGCGTTCCGCGAGCCCGAGGGCGGTCGCGCAGGCGAGTGATGTCTTGCCGACGCCGCCCTTGCCGGTGAAGAAGGCGAACTTGGGGAGGGTTTCGAACATGCTCGCTCCAATCCAGGATCGATAGCGGGCGGCGCGTCGGCCGCGCAATCGAAGGCGGGTGGCTGTCCCGCCCTTGCCGGGCCGGGTCGACCGGCGCGACACTCGCGCGACGCACGAAGCCGGGAGGACGCCGCGTGAACCAGCACACCCTACCGAACGGGGTCGCCGCCGCCGTGACATGCATCAAGGAGGCGCTCGGGCCGAAGGGCTGGCTCGAGGACGCCGCCGACACCCTCAAGTACCGCACCGACTGGCGCGGCCGGGATGTCGGCGAGGCCGTGCTGGTGGCCCGCCCGGCCGCCACCGAGGAGGTCGCGGCGGTGGTGCGGATCTGCGCCGAGGCCGGCCTCGCGGTGGTGCCGCAGGGCGGCAACACCGGTCTTGTGCTCGGCTCGATCCCGACCGACAACCGGCCGACGGTGGTGCTGTCGCTCGACCGCATGACCCGGGTCCGCTCAATCGACCCCGACAACATGGCGCTGGTCGCCGAGGCCGGGTGCGTGGTCAAGGCGGTGCAGGAGGCCGCCACCGCCGCCGACCGCCTGTTCCCGCTGTCGCTCGCCTCGGAGGGCAGCGCCACGATCGGCGGCACGCTGTCCACCAACGCCGGCGGCAACCAGACCATCCGCTACGGCAACGCCCGCGAGCAGGTGCTGGGGCTCGAGGTGGTGCTGCCCGACGGCAGCGTGTTCGACGGCCTCAACACGCTTCGCAAGAACAACACCGGCTACGATCTCAAGCACCTGTTCATCGGCGCCGAGGGCACCCTCGGCGTGATCACCGCCGCTGCCCTGCGGCTGATGCCGGCGCCGCGGGCCCGCGAGACCGCGCTGCTGGCGGTGCCCGACCCGGCCGCGGCCCAGGCGCTGCTCGGCCGCGCCCGCGAGCTGTCGGGCGACACCGTGCTGGCCTTCGAGCTGATGCCACGGATGTGCCTCGATCTGGCGATCCGCCACATCGAGGGCATCGGCGACCCGCTGCCGTCGCCGTCGCCCTGGTACGCGCTGATCGAGCTGGCCACGGCCTCGCCGATCGACGATTTGAGGACCAAGCTCGAGGCGATCCTGGCGGAAGCCATGGAGGCGGGACGGGTCGGCGACGGGGTGATCGCCGAGAGCGAGACCCAGCGGGCAGCGCTCTGGCGGATTCGCGAGGAGCAGGCCGAGGCGGGTCGGCGCGAGGGCGGCGGGGTGTCCAGCGACGTGTCGGTGCCGGTCAGCCGGGTCGCCGACTTCCTCGAGCGGGCCGAGGCGCTGCTGCGCCGGCTCGAGCCGGAGATCCGCCTGAACACCTTCGGTCACATGGGCGACGGCAACATCCATTACCTGATCCTGCGCCCGCTCGCCATGCAGGGCGGCGCCTGGAAACGCCGCAGTCCGGAGCTGGTCGGCGCCCTGAACGAGCTGGTCTTCGAGATGGGAGGCAGCTTTTCGGCCGAGCACGGCATCGGCGCGCAAAAGCGCCAGGACCTGGTGCGCTACGCCGCGCCGTCACGGCTGACGCTGATGCGCGCGGTCAAGGCAGCCATCGACCCGCAGGGGTTGATGAACCCGGGCAAGGTGCTGTGACGCCCGCTACGCCGCGTCGGTGATCGCCCCATCCCGGGGCAGCGTCACCACCACGGTGGTGCCGGTCCCGGGCACGCTCTCGATCCGCAGCTGCCCGCCGTGCAGATCGACCAGCCGGCGGGCGATCGGCAGGCCGAGCCCGGTCCCGCCCATCGACGGCGCGGTCCGGCTCGATTCCATCGGGCCGCGGCCGTAGGGCTGCATGGAACGCTCGATCTGTCGCCGGGTCATCCCGGGGCCGTCGTCGCGCACCCGGATCTCGACCGGGTCGCAATCCGTGAACCCGACGATCACCTCGCTGTTCTCCGGACCGAACTTGATCGCGTTGCCGATGATGTTGATCAGCACCTGCTGGATCGCCCGGCGGTCGCCGCGGGCGCGCGGCCCCTGCCGGCCCTCGATGCGGAGGCCGACGCCGCGGCCGGCCGCCAGCGGCTCGAGCATGCGGGCGGTGGCGTGCGCGATCAAGCCGAGGTCGATCCACTCGGTCTGCAGTTCGATGGCTCCCGCCTCGATGCGGGCGAGGTCGAGCAGATCGTTGATCAGGTCGAGGAGGTGGCGGCCGCTGGCGGCAATGGTGTCGACCGAGTCCAGGTAACGCTCCGGCATCGGCCCGTGGAGTTGCAGGCGCAGCATGTCGGCGAAGCCGATGACGGCGTTCAGCGGCGTGCGCAACTCGTGGCTCATGTGGGCCAGGAACTCGCTCTTGGCGCGGTCGGCCATCTCGGCGTCCAGCTTGGCGCGCGCCAGATCGGCCACCGCGTCGGCGGTCGTCTGCCGGGATTCCAAAAAGCGCGTGGCGATCTGCGCGAGGTCCCGAAGCGACGCCCGTTCGTCCTCGGCCAGCCGGCGCGGCCGATCATCGAGGACGCATAGCGTGCCGATCCGATGACCGCCGCGAAGCCGCAGCGTGGCCCCGGCGAAGAACCGCACTCCGGGTAATCCTGCGACCAGTGGGTTGCGGGTGAAGCGCGGGTCTTCCCAGGCGTCCTCGACCTCCGTCACGCCGTCGCCCACGATCGAGGCGGCGCAGAAAGAGGAGTCGCGGGGCACCTCGCGGATACCCTCCAGGCCGTGCGCTGACTTGAACCATACGCGGTCGGCATCGACCAGGGCGATCAGCGCGATCGGCGCGCCGCAGATGCGGGCGGTCAGCCGCGTCAGCTGGTCGAGCGCCATCTCCGGCTGGGTGTCCAGCACCTGCAGCGCCTGCAGGGCCGCTAGCCGCGCGTCCTCATCGTCCAGGGTTGGCGCCGCCATGCCCTGCTGCCATCCCGCCAGGTTGATCCCGTGGAAAGGCTATCCGCCGAAGCGTTAACGAGGGGTTAACACGGCAACTTCCGGTTCAGGTACGGCATCGGTCACTCGCCTGCTGCGATGGCTGGCGCCGGCCGGTGCGAGGGCAGCCAGGCAACGGCCACAGTCACCGCGGCCGCGGCGGCGGCGCACACCAGGAACAGCGTGGCGAAGCCGTCGCTGGTGCCGTGCAGGCGCGAGATTGCCGGCACCACGGTGGCGGCGACCGCGAACGACAGCACGTACTTGACCGCGTAGACCCGGGCGCGCCAGCGCTCCGGCGTGTTGCGGGCGATCAGCGTGTCGGTGATCGGGATCTGGCCGAACACCAGCATCATCATCGCCAGCGACAGCCCGAGCATCAGCGAACCGGTGGCGTTTGCCGCCAGCACGAAGATCACGACGCCGCCGCCGGTCAGCGCCAGGAACACCAGCCGGATCGAGTAGCGGTCGATCAGATGGCCGACACCGACCTGGGTGAAGGCGGCGCAGGCGAACACGATGGCGATCAGCGAGCCGGCCTGGGCACCGTCCACGGTAAGCGCCATTACCCGCTCGTCGAACACCTTCGGCAGCGCGATCGTGGTGGCGTTGAAAATGAACCCGCCGATCGCGGTGGCGACGAACACCACCACCAGGATCCGCTTCCACTGTTCGCTTGGCTGGGAATGCACCTTGCGGGCCGCCGCGCCGGCGGCGGTTGCCGCCTGCCCGACGGCGCTGCGGCAGTGCAGGATCCAGAGCACGCCGATGGCGATGCCGCCGAGCCCCGGAACCACGAAGGCGGCGCGCCAACCCCAGGTCTCGCACAGGAAGGCGGCCAGGAGCGGCGCGGCGGCGACACCCATGTTGCCCCACACCCCGTTGACGCCGAGGCGCTTGCCGACCGCGCCACCACCCTGACTGACCATGGCGATGCCGACCGGGTGGTAGATCGCCGCGAACACGCCGATCGACAGCAGCCCAAGGGCGATCTGGAACGGCCCGGTCGCCAGCCCGGTGACGACCGTCGCGGCGCCGATGCCGATGAAGAACACCCCCATCATGGTCTCCCGGCTCCAGCGGTCGGCCAGCCACCCGGCCGGCAGCGAGCACGCCCCGAAGGCGATGAACCCGGCAGTCGACAGAAACAGGATCTCACCGTAGGTGGCGCCCATCTCGGCGGCCATGAAGACGGCGGCGGTCGGGAACACCAGCATCAGCAGGTGGTCGAGACCGTGGCCAAGGTTCAGGAACAGGAACCGGGTGTTGGGAATCATGGACTCCTCCAGCGCTTCGGGGGGATGATGCGCCGGTCCGCCGTTTCCGTCCTTCGACAGAACGCCAATCAATGTTGCAAACCGGACATCGGCTGAGCAGCCGCGATCCCGCCGCCGAGGCCCGTCAGCGCTGGCCCAAGGCAATCGTCGGCTACGCCGTCGACTACGCTCCCGGGCACAGCACGGGACGGCACTCCCACGGTCGCGCCCAATTGGTGCACGGCGAGAAAGGCGTGATGACGGTACGGACCGACGACGGGGCCTGGGTGGTGCCGCCGGGCTACGCCGTGTGGGTTCCGCCGCGCATGGTCCACGAGGTTCGCGCGGCCGGCGCGGTGGCGATGCGCACGCTCTACCTGCGCCCGGATTCGGGGGTGCCGGTGGGCCCGCGCTGCCGGGTCGTCAGGGTGCCGGCGCTGACCTGCGAAGGATCCGCCGGACA